>NZ_JBZEGV010000031.1:0-67988 GCF_058312955.1 Mesorhizobium sp. LEGMi-168a | reverse complement strand
CGGTCTTGCGCGAGATCTCGAAGGCCGCGCAAAGCTGCGTCATCGTCTCCTCGCCAGAAAGGCATTCCACCACAAAACGAAGCCGCTCATCCATGATGCCAGTCTCTCGCCAAACCATCGCCGGTCCCTCCCGGCTAACGAGAAAACTGTCACCCATCCAATCGGTCCATTCCGTTACCTATCTATCCGGTTCGGACACCGGGCACTTCTCCCCATATAGGGACGGGGAGAAGGGGCTGGCCGCAGCATTGGTGCTATTTCTGCAACGTTAGAGATTGGCGAAATCCTTGATGAGAGCGTCCCTCTCCCCGTCCCTATACGGGGAGAGGATGCCGGCAGGCAGGTGAGGGGCGGCGCCCACGTCGGATGGGTAAAGATCAAGTGCTCAGATCTGAACCGATTGCTCTCCATTTCCCGCATGCCTCTTGCGGTCCGCCGAAACTTTGAACAGTCTGGGCATGCGCGGCAATGGGGGACAGGGCAATGCGCGGCGAAGTTCTTCACTATGACGAGCAGCAAGGCTTCGGCTTCATCACCGGCGCCGACGGCAAACGCTACACATTCGCGCGCGAGGACCTGCGCCGCGAGATGGCGCTGGCGAGAGGCGACGAGGTCGAGTTCCAGCCGAACGGCGATCGGGCAAGCGGCATCTTTTCGATCCGCGCCCGCATGACCTCTCCGCCAAGTGGCGGCTCGCCGGCCGCAGCCCCACCGCTGCCCGGCAGCGCGCCTGCGGCGCCGGCGCATTTCGGCCGCAACGCCGAGAACGGGACAACGGAATCCACCGGTTTGTGGAGCTATTTCTGGCGTGGCCTGACGACGAACTACGTCAACTTCTCCGGCCGCGCCCGGCGCAAGGAGTTCTGGGGCTTTTGCCTGTTCTGGACGATCGGCCTCGTTGTCGCCATCGGTGTCGGGCTGTCCGTGGACCTTTCGCGCGGCGATGTCGAGGGCGGCGGCGACGAGCCGATCGTCATGCTCGGCCTTTTCGGTCTTTACGTCCTGCTCACGATCCTGCCTTGGATCGCGCTCATCGTGCGCCGCCTGCACGATCTCGGCCTGACCGGCTGGCTCGCCATCCTTTGCTTCCTGCCCTATGTCGGCGGGCTCGCTACCCTTGTCTTCGCGCTGATCCCGACCCAGGCCGGCGACAACAAGTGGGGACCGGTACCGGCCGGCGTCAGGGTTTAGCGGAAACCGTGTATATTGCAATTTTCCACAACCTTTAGTAGCGTCACGGAACACTACGCAAAGGGGGGAAGGCATGCGCGGTACAGTGTTTCATTACGACCAGGATCACGACTACGGCTACATCAACGGCGTTGACGGCAAGCGCTACATTTTCAGCCGTGTCGACCTGACCCAGGACGTGACCCTTGCCAGAGGCGCGCTGGTCGAGTTCACGCCGGACGACGGGACGGCGCACGATATCGTGGCCACGAAATCAGCCGCAGCGCCGCCAAGCGGGAGTCCGCAGCCTGCGGGCGGCCGGGCCACCGAGCACCGTTCCGCCGTGGGACTGTGGGCCTATTTCTTGCGAGCGCTGGGCGACGACTACCGCAATTTCACCGGCCGGGCCTGCCGCAAGGAGTTTTGGGCGTTCCATCTCTGGTTTTACGTCATGCTCGCCGCGCTGTTCGGTTTCGGCATTCTGCTCAACCTGGCGATAAGCGGTTTCGATGACGGTCCGAGGACCTCGATCGGGTACATTCCTGCCCTGCTCTTCGTGCTGGCAGCGATCCTGCCGTCGATCGCGGTCGTCGTGCGGCGTCTGCACGACATCGGACTGACCGGCTGGCTTGTGTTGCTTTGCTACACTCCGGCTTTGGGGGCCCTGGCCATTCTCGTCTTCGGGCTTCTTCCCTCGCAATTCGGAGAGAATCGGTGGGGGCCGATGCCGGCCGGCGTCAGGACTTAGCGACCGTCTTCAGCGCGTCGTCGGACAGCCTGAGGAAGACCTTCTGGCCGTGGCGCTCGGCGCCGAGCCGGTCGTAGAAGCGCAGCGCGCCCTCGTTCCAATCTTCAGTCGTCAGATCGATGCGGCCGATGCCCTTGTCGAGGCAATGGCCGGCGAGAAAGCCGATCAGCGCTCGGCCCGCGCCTTGATTGCGGGCGCTGTCACGTACGAACAGGTCCTTCAAAAACATCAGCCGTTCGAGATCGATGCCGGGATGCGCGATCGCCACCGATGCAAGGCCGGCGACCGCGCCGTTCGCGAAGGCCAGCGCGAAGTGCGGATAGGCCGGGCTCTCGTCACCGAGCCACTGCCTTGCCGTCGCCGTCGCCCGGCGATGATCGAGCGGCGCCTGCCGGTAGTGCGCCGCCATCTCGCAAAGCACGGTGGCGAGCGCCTCGGCGTCTTTGGTCGTCGCCCAGCGGACGTCGACCGCCACCCCAACGGCCATGGGGATCAGGCGAGGAATTTGGCGATGATGGCATCGCCCATCTCGACCGTACCGACCTCCGTCATGCCGTCGGACATGATGTCCTTGGTGCGCAGGCCGTCGTCGAGCACGGCGGCGACGGCCGCTTCCAGCTTGTCGGCTTCGGCCACCATGCCGAAGGAATAGCGCAGGCACATGGCGAAGGAGGCTATCATCGCGATCGGGTTGGCGATGCCCTTGCCGGCGATGTCTGGCGCCGAGCCGTGCACCGGCTCGTAGAGCGCCTTGCGCTTCTTGGTCTTGGGATCGGGCGCGCCGAGCGAAGCCGACGGCAGCATGCCGAGCGAGCCGGTCAGCATCGCCGCCACGTCTGACAGCATGTCGCCGAACAGATTGTCGGTGACGATGACGTCGAACTGCTTTGGCCAGCGGACCAGTTGCATGCCGCCGGCATCGGCCAGCATATGGTCGAGCTTGACATCGCTGTAGCGGGCCTTGTGCGTCTGGCTGACCACCTCGTTCCACAGCACGCCCGACTTCATGACGTTGCGCTTTTCCATGGAAGTCACATGGTTGCGGCGAGTCCGCGCGAGCTCGAAGGCGACGCCCGAGATGCGCTCGATCTCGAACGTGTCGTAGACCTGGGTGTCGATGCCGCGCTTCTGGCCGTTGCCGAGGTCGATGATCTGCTTCGGCTCGCCGAAATAGACGCCGCCGGTAAGCTCGCGCACGATCAGGATGTCGAGGCCTTCGACCACGTCCTGCTTGAGCGAGGAGGATGCCGCGAGCGCCGGATAGCAGATCGCAGGGCGGAGGTTGGCGAACAGCTCCATGTCCTTGCGCAGGCGCAGCAGGCCGGCCTCGGGGCGCACCTCGTAAGGCACCTTGTCCCACTTCGGCCCGCCGACGGCGCCGAACAGCACCGCATCCGCCGCCATCGCTTTTTCCATGTCGGCGTCGGAGATCGCCGCGCCATGCGCGTCATAGGCGCATCCGCCGACCAGCCCCTCGTCGGTGGCAAAACCGCTGCCGAGCTTCGCGTTCATGGCGCCGATCAGCTTCTTCACCTCGGCCATGGCCTCGGGGCCGATGCCGTCGCCGGCGAGCAGGAGGAGATTTTTCGAAGCCATGGAGAACCGTCCGGAAAGAATTGAACCGGCGCCTTGCTAAACGCCAAGCGCTTGCGGCGCAAGTGGACGACTGCTGCGAAACACCAACCGCCGCGATCCTTCGCGCCCCCCTCTGGCCTGCCGGCCATCTCCCCCACTTGGGGGAGATCCGACTTCACGCCGGCTTTCGCCAATCTCGAACCTTGCAGGAATGCGCGAGGCGTCGAAACAGCCAATCTCCCCCCAAGTGGGGGAGATGCCCGGCAGGGCAGAGGGGGGCGCTGTCCCGCCGGCGTCTCGCAACAAACCCGTAGCCCACCTACCGATGCGACAGAATATTCACCAATCGCCCGAACGGGTCGCGCACATAGAAGCGCCGCACGCCCCAGGGTTCGTCCGCAGGGCCGTATTCGATGGCGAAGCCGGCGCTCTTCATGGCGGCAAGCGCCTTGTCGACATCGTCGACCTCCATCGAGAGGTCCGGCACCGGCGTGCCGGAACCGCCTTGCGCCATAAAGCTGATCTGGACGGTCATTGTCTCTTGCGAGCCGTAAGTGGCGATCCAGCCTAGATCCATGATCACGTCGAGGCCGAGCACGTCCTGATAGAAGCGCTTCGCCGCCGCGATATCCCGTGTCGCGATATTGGCTACGATGCGCCGGACCGCCATGGCTTCAGCTCCTCACGCCGTGCGCTTGAGCGCGGTGACCTCGATCTCGATCTTCATCTCCGGCTTGTTGAGCTGGCAGACGATCATCGTCGCCGCCGGGCGGATGTCGCCAAACGCCTCGCCGAGGATCGGGAAGACAACGTCAACATAAGCCTGGTCGGTAATATAGTAGTGCGCCCGCACCACGTCGGCCATGTCGAAGCCGCCGTCGGCCAGCGCCTTGGCGATGGTTGCGAGGCAGTTGCGCGTCTGCGCCTCGACCGTCTCCGGCATCGTCATGGTGGCATAGTCGTAGCCGGTCGTTCCCGACACGAAACACCAGCCGCCCTGCACCACCGCGCGCGAATAGCCTGCGGTTTTCTCGAAAGGGGAACCTGTGGAGATGAGCTTGCGCATGGGGGCCTCGCGGTTGTTTCAGCCATTCTGAAATGCATCCACGATCCCGTCGTGAGCCAGACAGCGCAATGCTGGCGGGACAGCGCCCCCCTCTGCCCTGCTGGGCATCTCCCCCACAAGGGGGAAGATCAGGACGTCGCGCCGGCTTTCGCCAATCACCAGCGTTGCAGAATGAGCGAAGCGCCGAAACAGCCAATCTCCCCCCAAGTGGGGGAGATGTCTGGCAGGACAGAAGGAGGCGCGAAGGATCGCGGCCTGGCAAGGCAGGACGCTCGGGCTAGTTCCCCGATCCCTGCGCCTCGTCCAGCGCCTTCTTGATATCCTCCGGCCAGTCCTTCACCGGCGGCCAGGCATCCGGCTCGGGATTGTCACCGCGGCGGGCGAAATAGACCTTGTGCTTGACCGGATCGACCGCCATGAAGCCGTCGTTGCCGCCGCAGTCGTGCGGGACGCAGCCGCTGGCGTAGAAGGCGCCGGAGGCCGTCTTTTCCGTGCCGCCGCCGACCAGCAGGCTGGTCGCCACGTCGGGCATGTCCTTGCCGAGCAGCGCCTCGGCCGCCTTGTAGACGGCTTCGTTGTGGAAGGCGTCGATGATGTTGTCGTATTTCGACGGATCGACATCCTTCCAGTCGGTGCCGGGTTCCGGCGCGTAGGTGAGCTCGCCCGAGGTCGTCAGCCCCGTGGTCGGCGACCATTGCAGCGCCGGCTTGGAGTCGCCAGGCAGCAGATAGGGCACGAAATAGATGGCCTCGTCGGAAACCGCGGCCGGCGGCGCGCCGCACTCGTCCTGCTCGACCGTGGTGGTCTGGATCTCCCCGTCCTTCGGCTTCCACACAATGACCTTGGCCGGTCCGCACTGGTTGCCGCCGTCGCCGACATCGACCAGCGCCACGTTGACGTCGCCGATCTTGACGATCCTGTCGAAGTAGACGTCGTAGTTGCTGGCGAGCTCTTTTCCGTCATAGGCCAGCACCTTCTCGCCGTCCTGTTCAGGCTGCGTGATGGTGAGCTGGCCGCCCTCGAACGGAATCGGCGCTTGGCTGTCCTCGTCCGATGCGGCCGCGTCATCGCTGCCCGATCCCTGATCGGTCGCTCCCTGGTCGGAAGTTGCAGGCGCCTGCTGGGTGGCGGGCGTTTGCGACTGCGCGCTTGCGCCGGCCACAGCCAAAAGGATTGCCACTGAAGCGCAAGCGCCGGCCAGAAGCGAGCGTGTCATGACTTTCCCTCCATTCAGCCGCGAGCCCAGCCGGCAATGGCCGGGCCTATCGATTTGAAGCCGTACCGCTCAGAGACTGTTTCGAAATTCGCTCTGGCGAGTCATATGGTGGCGGTCTCGAGAACCGTAGCGCAGCGGACATTTGGTTCGTGAGCCTGCGCATGACCCCGAAAATCGAAATCGATTTTCGGAAAGGATCATGCGCCAAGTAAAATTTGCTGCAGCGTCCTTTGCGCGTCCAAGAGGACGCGCGGCGCTGCAGTAGCGCAGAAACCGCCATCAGATGGCAGCCGGAGTAGAATTTCCAAACAGTCCCTCAGGCCCAGGGGCGCTGCTCGGCATTCTTCTTCTCGAAGGACGCGATGGCGCCGGCCTTCTCCATGGTCAACCCGATGTCGTCGAGGCCGTTGAGCAGGCAATGGCGCTTGAAGTCGTCGAGGTCGAACTTGACCACGCCGCCGTCCGGGCCGCGGACTTCCTTGGCTTCGAGGTCGATCGACAGCGTCGCGTTCGAGCCGCGCGAGGCGTCGTCCATCAGCTTGTCCAGGTCTTCCGGGCTGACCGTGATCGGCAGGATGCCGTTCTTGAAGCAGTTGTTGTAGAAAATGTCGGCGAACGAAGTCGAGATCACGCAGCGGATGCCGAAGTCGAGCAACGCCCACGGCGCATGCTCGCGGCTCGAGCCGCAGCCGAAATTGTCGCCGGCGACCAGGATCTGCGCCTTGCGATAGGCCGGCTTGTTGAGCACGAAATCCGGATTCTCCGAGCCGTCGTCCTTATAGCGCATCTCGGCGAACAGGCCGGTGCCAAGCCCGGTGCGCTTGATCGTCTTCAGGTAATCCTTCGGAATGATCATGTCGGTGTCGACATTGACGATCGGCATGGGCGCGGCGACGCCGGTGAGCTTGGTGAATTTGTCCATGGTCCTTGCCCGTCTCGGTTCTGCGGGGATTGCTGGGGCACGGTTTACACAAAGCCGAAGGCAAATGAAAGGCGGCTGTTCCCGCATGGCCTTCGACCATCGGGCAACGGAAGATCCCACGTCGTACCGCTTGACATGCAACCAAATGGTTGCATATTAAAGCGATGAGCATGGATGCCGTCTTTCGCGCTTTGGCGGACCCGACCCGCCGGCAATTGCTGGACAGCCTTTATGCCAGGAACGGGCAGACGCTGAGCGCGCTCTGCGAACGGATGGACATGACGCGCCAGGCGGTGACCAAGCACCTGGCGATCCTGGAGGAGGCGAACCTCGTCACCACCGTTCGCAACGGGCGTGAGAAAGAGCACTACCTCAACCCCGTTCCGATCAACGAGATCGCCGAGCGCTGGATCGGCAAGTTCGAGCGGGGGCGATTGGCAGCCCTTAGCGACCTGAAGAAGCGATTGGAAAGGGAAGAGCCGTGAGCAACAACAGTTTCGTCTACGTCACCTACATCCGCACCACGCCCGAAAAGCTTTGGACGGCGCTGACCGACCCGGAGTTCAACCGGCAGTTCTTTCTTTGCTCCCACCAGGAGAGCGACTGGAAAGTCGGGTCGAGCTGGAAGCTGATCTTCCCGGACGGCCGCGTCGCCGACTCGGGCGAGATCCTCGAGATCGACCCGCCAAGGCGCCTGGTCATCAAATGGCGCAACGAATGGATGCCCGAGGTGAAGGAGGACGGCTACACGCGCTGCACCTTCACCATCGAGCAGGACGGCGAGCTGATGAAGCTTGCCGTCATCCACGAGGCCGACGGCCCGCACAGGCTGATCGAGAATGTCGGCAAGGGCTGGCCGCTGGTGCTGGCGAGCCTCAAGAGCCTGCTCGAGACCGGCAAGGGTTTCGAGCGCCCGCCAACGAAGGGTTGAGCCTCGTTTCGAAACCGAAACAGCATTCGGGAGACTGAAATGATGCTGCCGCACAACTGGCCGCGGGCAATGGCGAACGGCGAGACGGTCATGGCCTCGGCCGAGATCCTTGCCTCTCCGGAGCCGGTCTTTGCCGCGCTCGTCACGGATGAGGTCGAGCGCTGGTGGGGCTCCGCCGCCACCTACCGGATGAGCGGCTGGACCGCCGATCTCCGCGTCGGCGGATGGTGGAGCGTCACCGTAAAAACGGCAGACGGCAGGCGCCTGCCTGCCAGCGGAGCGTTTCTCGAAATCGAGACGCCGCGCCGCATTGTGCAGACCCGGCGCTACGACTGGGACCATCCGACGCTCGGCCGTCACGAAACGACGGTCGCCTATCTCCTGGAGCCGATCGCCGCCGGCACGCGGCTCACCATCTGTCACGGCGGCTTCGCCGGCTTCGCGGACGCCGCCGCCGAACATGCCGACGGCTGGGCGCGCGTGCTTGGGTGGCTGCAGGGATATTTTGGCGCGGGAAGGCAGGCGGCGTAGCGCCTTCCCTTCTCCCCCTGTGGGAGAAGGTGGATCGGCGCGCAGCGCCGAGACGGATGAGGGGTGTTCCAGCGGAGTGAGACGCTGGCTTTCCCTGGAGCACCCCTCATCCGTCGCCTTCGGCGACACCTTCTCCCACAAGGGGAGAAGGGGGAGCAGCGCTAGATAACATTCAATTCCCTGAACGCCCGCCCCTCCGCCACCCGCGAATACCCGAACGCCGTACAGTCGATCGTCCGGTACCCGCCATGCACGATCAGCTCGGCCAGCGCCTTGCCGACCGCCGGCGCCTGCTGCAGGCCATGGCCGGAAAAACCGTTGGCGAAGAGGAAGTTCCCGACCTCCGGATGCGGCCCGATCACCGCGTTCTGGTCGAGCGTGTTGTAGTCGTAGTGCCCGACCCAGGCGCGCGTCGGCTTGATCGCCTCGAAGGCCGGGATGCGGGTGGCGAGCGCTGGCCAGATCACCTCTTCGAACAGCAGCCACTCGACGTCGAAATCCCTGGGATCGGGTGCATGGTCGCCTTCCTCCGGTTCGGCGCCACCGGTGAGGTAGACCGAGCCTTCCGGCCGCACATAGATGCCGGAGGGATCGACCAGCAGCGGCATGTCGGCATATTTCTCGCGCGCCTCGAAGACGAAGACGTTGCGCTTGCGCGGCTCGACCGGCAGCGCGAGCCCTGCAAAAGCCGCGACCTTGCCGGCGTTCGGGCCGGCGGCGTTGACGATGATGCCGGCGTCAAGCGTGTCGCCATTGTCTAGGCTCACGCCGGTGACGCGGCTGCCCTCGCGCGCAATGCCAGTGACCGAAGCGGTGATGAAATCGATGTTCCTGTCGCGCAGCGCCTTGCGGAACAGCATCAGCAGCGCATGCGCGTCGAACCAGCCTTCGCCGGTCCGGCCATAGGCGCCGGCCGAAATGCCCTCGGCCGACAGCCAGGGGAAGCGGCGCGTGAGCTGGTCGGCATCCTCGAGGATGATATCGGCGCCTTCGGCGATCTGCGCCTCGTGATTGGCCTTGAGGATCGGCAGCCCGGCCTCGCCGGCAAGGATCAGATAGCCGCCCTCGCGAAAGCCGATATCGGCATCGGCGCCAAACGTTTCCTTCAGCCGCCGGAACAGTTTCAGCGTGAATTGCGACAGGCGGATGTTTTCGGGGATGGAAAATTGCTGGCGGATCGAGGCCAGGGACAGCGTCGTCGCCGAGTGGGAAAATTGCGGATCGCGCTCGATCAGCGCGATCGAGCCGGTAAAGCCCTCTTCGCGCAGGTAGTAGGCGACCGAGGAACCGACGATTGCCCCGCCGATGATGACGATGTCGTAGCGCATTTTTTCTCCAATTCGCCGGACCGCGTCATGCGACCGGCAAATTGATCTCGAAGCGCGTGCCGCGTGCGGAGTCAACTAGGCTGATCGTGCCATCATGCGCTATCAGGAGGGCCAGCACGATGCCGAGCCCCATGCCGGTGCCGCCGGCCTCGCGCCTTGTGGTGAAGAAGGGCTCGAACACTTTTGTCCGGTTGCTGGCCGAAATGCCGTCGCCGTCGTCGCCGACATGGATGGCCACTCTTTCGCCTGCGCTTGCGGCGCCGATCGAGACCCGCTTCGCGCCGTGCCTGGCCGAATTGTCGATGAGGTTGGCGAGCACGATTGCGAGATTCTCGCCGGAGATGCCGAGGCCGGTATCGCCGCCGGCCTCGATGCGCACCTCCAGCCTGGTGTCGACCGGCAGCAGCGCCAGCGCCGCGTTGAGCGTCGTGCTTTCGCCGCTCGGCGCCAGGTTTTCGGCGCGCGCCAGCTCGAGTAGCCGGCGCACCAGGAGATTGAGCCGTCCCGCATCGGTGACGATGTTGTTGGAAAAACGCCGCCGCTCGGCCTCGTCCATCGACCCGCCGGAATCCCTGAGCAATTCCGCCGCGCCCTGGATCGCCGTCAGCGGCGATTTCAGCTCGTGCGAGACATGGGTGGCGAAGGTCTGGATGCTGTCGGAACGCGCCTGCAATTTGGCGGCCATGTCGAGGAAAGCGGCCGACAATGCCGCCATCTCGCGCGTGCCGTGATGGTCGAGCGGCCGCATCGCCTCGCGGTCGCCGGCGGCGATGCGCTTTGTCCGCTCGATCAGCGCATAGATCGGCCGGCTGACGGTGCGGAGGAACACCAGCGCGATCAGCAGCGTGCCGCCGAGCATGGCGATCGCCGCGAGCGTGACCTTGCCGCGTTCGCCATAGAGATGCTTGACGATGTTGTTCGGCGTTCGCGACAGGTACACCACCCCGGCGACTCGGCCCGCGACTTCGGCCGGCATGGCGACGAAGACGCGCACCTTGGTGCCGCGGCTCACCGAATAGAGCGGCGGCGGCGGCTGGTCGGGGATCCGGAGCCTCAGCTCGCTTGCATAAGAGCCGGCAAGCGCCTGCCGCACCTCCTCGACCTGGCCGAGCGACAAGCCCAGCTCGTCGCCGCCGGCAATGACCACGCCATGCGGGTCGAGCAGGCGAAAGCCGGCGAGCGTCGTCTTCTGTGTCTCGTCGAGGATGCCGTCGAGCTTGGCGCCGATCGCGGCGAGAGCCGGATCGGCGGTCGCGGGAAGACCAGCCGGGCGCGTCGGCATGACATCGTCGGAGGCGAGGTCGAGGCGCGGCTCGATCGGCTCATAGGGATAGTTGGTGTTGTCGCGCGCCGCGGGCACTTGAGCGCCGAGCTTGTCGGGTGAGATGCCGGCGGCGCGCACCGCATCGGCATAGATGGCGGCGACGACCGCGCCCTGCGCGATGAGCTCGCCTTCGGTCTGGCGGATCAGCTGGTTCTCATAGAGCCGGAAGAAGAACAGCCCGACCAGCGGCAGCGCCATCACCACGATCAGGATCGCGACGACGACGGTGGCAAGCCGCGGCCGCCATCTTTCCTTGCTCAACCACCGCATCGGCCGAGCCGGAAGCCGACGCCATGCACGGTCGCGATCGCATCCAGGCAGCCGACCGCCGCCAGCTTGGCGCGGATGTTGCGGATATGGCTGTCGACGGTGCGTTCTGAGACATGGATGTTCGATTGATAGGCATTGGCCTTCACCGCGTCGCGGCCAAGCACGTGCTGCGGCCGAGCGAGAAAGCCTTTGAGGATCGCGAACTCGATCGCCGTCAAGATGAGCGGCTTGCCGTCGAAGCTGACGGCGTGGCTGGCCGGGACAAGCGTGAGCTTGCCATGCGCGAACTGCCGGTCGTCCGCCTCCTCCACCGTGACCGGACGGGCGCGCCGCAGGATGACGTTGACGCGGGCGACCAGCTCGCGCGGGCTGAACGGTTTCGTCACATAGTCGTCGCCGCCCATCTCCAGCCCGAGGATGCGGTCGATTTCTTCATCCCGCGCCGACAGGAACAGCACCGGTACGTCGGACCGCTGCCGAAGCCGCCGGCAGACCTCCAGCCCGTCCATCTCCGGCATGCCGATGTCGAGAACGATGAGGTCGGGCGCGCGGCGCTCGACCGCCTGCAGGGCGGCGGCGCCGTCGGCCACGCCAAGCGCCTTCATGCCGGCTTTTTCCAGCGCGAAGCAGATGATCTCGCGGATATGCGGGTCGTCGTCGGCGACGAGGATGTTATGCGGCATCGATCAATAACCCGGCGCGTAAGGTTGGGTGACGGCAGGATTGGCAAGCGCGCCGCGCTTGTCGAGATAGCGCAAAAGGCGCCAGTCGCGAAAGCTCCACGCGCGCCAGTGATCCAGGACAGCGCGATAGAGACCTTCGTCGACAGGGCGTACCCCCAAAAGTTGGCGAAAGGCTGGATCTGCGGCAGTCGTCGGGCCTTGATGATCAATGAAGCGGTCGAGGGCAGGAAATGCGCTCGCGCCAAGCGAACGCACATACCAGATGTCGAGAGGAACGCCTTGGCCGGTCATTTCGAGGGAATGGTCGACATTGTAGTTGGCGATCAGCGCGGCGAAGTTGATGTATGAGCAGGCATAAAGCGTCGCCGATAAAGTCAGAAGATTGGCGGAAAGCAACCATTCGCCGGATTTTGTGAGCGCGATGCGGGCGATGATGAAGGCCAGCCCCGCCGCCACCAGTCCCATCCAGATAAAGGCGGCGATGCGCAGATAGGTGAGTGCATAGACGCCGATATAGAGGTCGAGCCGCAGCATCGAGGAGATCACCAGCACGATGTTCTGCGCCACCCAGAGATAGACGAGACGGCGCATCAGCGGATCGCTTGACGTTTCGCTGCCAGGCCGTAGCGCCGCCAGCACAAAGCCGGCGGCGAGCAGCGCGGTGACGACCAGCGGATAGGCGCCGCGATGCGCATAGGCGGCATAGGTCAATCCATCCGGGAGTGCTGCGCCGCCCCAGAGATAGGTGGCGTCGAGCGCGGTCTGCACGGCGAAGAGCGCATTGAAGACGATCAGCGCGCGCAGGATCGCCGCCTTGCCGAAGATGACGTCCTCGGCCGTGGTGCTTGTCGATCGGGCTACCGCCGCCGCGGGCATGGCCTGCCTGATGCGCGATACGAAGCGCGGCAGGCGCGGCCGCAAGAAAGCCCAGACGCCGGCCAGCACGACCAGCCAGAAGATCAGCCGCCCCACCTCGATGCGTTCGAGCAGCGCGTAGAGGTCGATCAGCGACAGCCAGTGCTCGATGATCGGATTGGCGGCGCCGAACAGGGCGAGAAAGACGGCGCCGAGGGTCAGCGGCATGGCCCAGACGGCGATCGCCGCCAGCCGGATGCGCCGCCGCCCGAGCCGGCGCGCCACCTTGCGCCAGCGCAAGAAGTCGCGCGCAAACCGGAAGGGTGCGGCGAGCAGGAACAGGCAAAGCTGGCCGGCGATGCGGGCAAGGCCCGCACGCAGCCGGCCGGCCAGCGAGAGTGCGAACATCGCCAGCGCCACGACCGCGACCAGGACCGACAGCGGGCTGACATTTTCGATGAGCGGCAGAAGCCCGGCGAAAAGGGCGAGAGGCCGGAGCCAGACGCGACTGTCGCTCAGGGCGGCGGGATGCATGGCGACGACCGCGCCGGCAAGCACCATGCCGTATATGAACACCGAGATGCCGGCCGGCTGGCCGTAGAAAAGGAAATCCGCCAGCACCACCAGCAGGATGCCGGCGCCGACGCGGCGGCAATAACTCGGTGTAACCGATATCGCTGTCATGCCCGGACCCTCCTCAAGCCAGCCTGTACGGCATGCCGCGATCTCGGGATAAAGGGCAGGATGCTCGCCGTGGGGCGCGGCCTATGCGGCTCGACGAGCCACCAGCCGTCGTTGCGGAGGCGCGGGGGCAGGGACCAGCGGGATTCGTGATGTGTTCTCATGCCGCCTGTCTCGCCGGCGGGCGCGAAAAGCTCGGGGCGGATTGGAGGAGGTTTTCCGCATTGATTTGCAGATTTCGTGCAGCGGCAAATGCTTGAGGCTGGCGCCGGCGTCTTCTCCCCCCTTGAGGGGGAGATGGCCGCGAAGCGGTCAGAGGGGGTCGTCTCGCGTAGATCTCCAGCGCCGTCTGGCGTCGCGGAAGACGCTGGCGCTCCACGCGCGGCGACCCCCTCTGTCGCCTTCGGCGACATCTCCCCCTCAAGGGGGGAGATTACGCGCAGCACCCCGCTCCGACGATCACCGCCGCCTTGCCTCACTCACCTCCAACCGGCATAGATCGCTCATGACCGTCGACACCTACCGCCCGCGCCGCTCGGTGCTTTACATGCCCGCCTCCAACGAGCGGGCGCTCGCCAAGATCGCCTCGCTCGCCTGCGACGCCGTCGTCATCGACCTCGAGGATGGCGTCGCGCCCGCCGACAAGGTTTCCGCGCGCGACAGGGTAGTGGATGTCCTGGCTGCGCGCCCCGAACAGCGCTGCGAGATGGTGGTGCGCATCAATCCGCTCGCCAGCGAATGGGGTATCGACGACCTGTTGGCCGTCGCCAAGGCCGAGCCTGACGGCATTCTTCTCCCCAAGATCGGTACGCCACGCGACATTCTCGAGGCCGGCGACCTGCTCGACGACAATTTCGCGCCGGACACGGTGAAGCTATGGGCGATGATCGAGACGCCCAAGGCCCTGCTCAACATCGGCGCCATCGCCGAGCTTGGCCGCGATCCGGCTTCCAGGCTCGCTTGTTTCGTTGCCGGAACGAACGATCTGGTGAAGGCAACGGGAATCCTGGCTACCCCTGACCGGCGCTATCTCATGCCATGGCTGCTGCAGCTGGTGCTTGCCGCCCGCGCCGGCGGCCTCGACGTGATCGACGGTGTCGCCAATGATTTCCGCGACATCGACGGCTTCGCCCGCGAATGCGCCGAGGCGGCCGCCATGGGCTTTGACGGCAAGTCGCTGATCCACCCCAACCAGATCGCGCCGGCGAACCGCGCCTTTGCGCCGTCGCCGGAGGCGCTGGCCCAAGCGCGGGCGATCCGGGAGGCGTTCGCGCGACCCGAAAATGCCGGCAAGAGCGTCATTGCGCTGGACGGCCGCATGGTCGAGCGGCTGCATCTGGCGGAAGCCGAGAAACTTCTGGCGAAGGCCGCAATCATCGGCGCATGATGCGCCAGAGCAATTCCAGGAAAAGTGCGCAGCGGTCGGGCTCGGCGACTTCGCCGTAGCCTTCCGTCCGGAATTGCGTCAAAACAAAGGGATAGAGCGGTTCGGCGTTTCCGTGAAGCGGTGAACCGCTCTATTGCATGTCGCCCAAAAGTGTGCAGCGGTTTTGGGAAAACGACATGCATAGACAGACATTGGTCACGACAAGGTCGAAAAAATGAAACTTTACCGCTTTCTGTCCGGTCCGGACGACGCCACCTTCTGCCACAAGGTGACGGCGGCCCTGAACAAGGGCTGGCACCTGTTCGGCTCGCCGACCTATGCCTATGACAAGACGACCAAGTCGATGCGCTGCGGCCAGGCCGTGGTGAAGGATATCGAGGGCCAGGAATACGGACCCGACACCAAGCTCAGCGATTGGTAGGAAAGAACTGGCGCGGACCGCCGGCCGTTCCGGCCCAATCCGCGCCGGCCCTCAAGCGCTTCAGCATGCGCGTCGCACTGAAGGCGCTTCTCGCCTCTGATCTCAGCTCGCCAGCCGGCTTGCCATCTCGTGCTGCGCGTAGGCGCGGCCGAAACGGTTGGCGAGGAAGGCGTCGAGCGCGATGTCTTCCTGGCGGACAAAGCCCTTCGCCGGCAGGCTGCCGTCGGCCAGCATGTCGAGCACGGCGCAGATGCCGGAGGCTGTGGTGATCTGGATGGCGCTGCGCACGACAGATCCGACGCGGTGCGAGTAAATCTTGTTGGCGTAGGTCTCCTGCAGCAGGCGGCCGTTCTTGCGCCCCGAAACGGTGACGAAGACGATGACCACGTCCTGCAGCGTCGCCGGCAGCGCGCTTTCAAAGATGTCCTTCAGCACGTCGCGGCGGTGGCGCAGTCCCAGATCGTTGAGCAGCGCCTTCATGATCGCGGCGTGGCCGGGATAGCGGATGGTTCGGTAATTCAGCGTGCGCACCTTGCCTTTCAGCGTCTCGGCCAAGGTGCCGAGCCCGCCGGAAGTGTTGAACGCCTCGTAGGTGACGCCGTCCAGCGAGAACTCCTCGCGCTCCTCCAGCGGCGGCACTTCGATCAGCTCGCCCTCGACGATCGCCTCGCAGGGTTCGCAATATTCGTTGATGACGCCGTCGGTGCTCCAGGTCAGGTTGTAGTTCAGCGCGTTGGACGGATATTGCGGCAGCGCGCCGACGCGCATGCGCACGCTCTCCAGCGTGTCGAAACGGCTGGCGAGATCATTGGCGACGATCGAGATGAAGCCCGGCGCCAGGCCGCATTGCGGAATGAAGGCGCTCTTGGCCTCGCGCGCCAGCTCCTTCACCCGGCGGGTCGAGACGACATCCTCGGTAAGGTCGAGATAATGCACGCCGGTGGCGGCCGCGGCCTCGGCGATGCGCGTGGTGAGATGGAAGGGCGCGGCGCTCAACACCGCGAACTTGCCGGCAAGGGTTTTCTCCAGCGCGCCGGGCGCGGCGATGTCCAGCTCCTGCGTCTCGACGCGGGCCGGCAATTCGGCCGCGGCGAGCTGCGCGGCCGAGCGGTCGACGAGGGTGACGCGATAGTCGCCCGTGGCGCTAAGCATTTCGGCGATGGTCGAGCCGATCTTGCCGGCGCCGACGACAACGATGTTTTTCATGATCAATACCCCTGCCAAATTCGAGTTGGTCGGAATCATCGCAGCTTGCCTGTCGAAAGGAAGCGTGGAACTGTACGAAGCGAAACCATATTCTGAACGATATGCCGAAAGGTTTCGTCGAAATGATCACTCAAGCCGAACAGGCCTTGCTTTCCTTGCTGCGCGCCAACGCGCGCGCCTCGACCGCGGAGCTGGCCAGGCAGCTCGGCGTGTCGCGCACGACGGTGCAGAGCCGGATCGAACGCTTGGAGCAGCGCGGCATAATCGCCGGCTATGGTGTGCGGCTGTCACCCGACTATGAGCAGGGGCTGGTCAAGGCGCATGTGCTGCTTACCGTTACGCCGAAACTCGCCGACAAGGTGGTGCGCAGCCTCGAGGCACTGCCGCCGGTCCGGACGCTGCATTCGGTGAGCGGCAATTTCGACATGATCGTCATCGTCGACGCGCCGTCGATCAGGGATCTGGATGCATTGCTTGATCAGATCGGGGCGATGGACGGGGTCGAGCGGACCTCGTCGTCGATCATCCTGTCGACGCGGATTGATCGCTGAACAGAACGGCTCAACTGTTTTCATGCAAACGGGAACTGTTGCCGTCTCTCTGCTGCCCTTCTATCGCTTGGCGGCCGAATAGACGATCGCTTGCAGTGGCATGCGTCCGGGATTGCTGCCGAATTCCCGGCAAAGCTCCTCCGCGACGGCCTGGACCACCTGCTCGGGTTCGCCGCCGCGCGCCCGGACCTGATCGGCCAACGGATTGCCATGGACGGCGCCGCGGGCGAACTGCTCGATGTCCGGTATCTCCCTTTCCTGCCTGATCACGGAAACGTCGATATCGGCAAAGCCTGCATCGATGATGCCCTCCTTCACCGGATCGATCTGGTGAAAGGAGAACGGCACCTTGTAGAACTGCGGCGGATCGACGGGAAAGAAACGCTCCACAACCTTGTCCGCGATCCGGGCGTAGGGATTATGGCGAGGCGAATCCCAGACGTTGAAAAGATAGCGGCCTCCGGGCGCCAGAACGCGATGGACCTCGCGGTAGGACTTGCCCTTGTCCGGGTAAAACATCACGCCGAACTGACAGACGACGGCATCGAAGCTGGCATCCTCGAAGGGCAGCTGCATGGCATCGGCGGGCTGAAATTCGATCTGCTCGCCAGGCCTGAATTTCTGGCGCGCGACCTCGAGCATGGGCGGGTTCAGATCGGTCGCAATCAGCGCCGCGCCGGCAGGCAAGGCATCGCGCAGCCGGCGGGTGACGATACCGGTTCCCGCCGCTGTCTCCAGCACCCGCGCCGGAGCGAAAGCCGACACCCGCCGCGCGATGTCCTCGGCATAGCCGGCGAAGATGACTGGTCCCAGGATCCGATCATAGTGTTCGGGGATGGAGCCGGTGAAACGCGCGGAGTCGCTGTCGCTGCTCATGATATCCTCCCTTTCGGCGGCAGGATATCATGATGCGCTGACCCGCGTTGTTCACACTTGTCGATAGGGTGGGCCCCGAGGGGGCCCGGCTACGCTCTCCGCCGCTCCGGCCTGTTGTCCAGCCACTCCAAATCCTCAGCCGACAGCGCGATATCCAGCGCCTTCAAGCTGTCCTCCAGCTCGTCCAGGGTGCGCGGGCCGATCAGCGGCACCGACGGGAAGGGCTGCGCCAGCACATAGGCGAGCGCGACATGGATCGGGCTCTTGCCCAGCCGGTTGGCAAGTTCGATCGCCCGGTCGCGGCGGCCGAAATTCTTCTCCGAATACCAGACCCTGACCAGCTCTTCATTGTCCGTCCGGTCGCGTCCGGCGCGGTCGGTGAAGAAGCCGCGGCCCTGGCTCGACCAGGCGAAATTCGGCATCTGCCGCGCCGCCAGCCAGGCTTTCCAATCGTCGGTGGAAGAGGTGATGCAGCCTGCCCAAATCGGCTCCAGCATTTCGGCCAGCGAGAAATTGTTGGAGAGCGCGCCGGGCTTCTGCTTGCCGGTGCGTTCGGCATAGGCGATCGCTTCGTCCATGCGCGCCATCGTCCAGTTGGAGCCGCCGAACAGGCCGCGAATGCGGCCGGCCTTGGCCTCCCGGTCCATGGCGTCGACGAACTCGCCGACCGGTACGTCCGGATTGTCGCGATGCATGAAATAGATGTCGACATGGTCGGTCTGCAGCCGGTCGAGCGACTGGGCGAGCTGCTTGCCGATCACATCGGGATAGCAGAGCGGCGAATGCGCGCCCTTGGCGATGATGACCGATTGCTCGCGCACGCCGCGATTCCTGAGCCACTGGCCGAGCAGCGCTTCGGTGTAGCCGGCGCCATAGACAAAGCCGGTGTCGAACAGATTGCCGCCGGCTTCGAAGAAAGCGTCGAGCAGGATCGAGCCCGAGGAGAAGGTGCGGAAATCCTCGAAGCCGAGCGCCAGCCGCGAGGCCTGCCGCGGCAAGCCCGGAATGGCGCGCTTGCCGATGGCTGTGCCATCGGTGCGCAACGGCCGGCCGGAGATGGTGTTGATGCGCTTGGCCGGCTTTTCGATCTCATATTCGAGCCCGACGGCGGCACGCCATCTGTCGAGCACCCGCAGCGTGCCGAGGCTGTCGGCCCAGCCCATGCCCGGCCAGGCGAATTCCTGGCGACCGGCCAGGATCGCCTCGCCGGCGGCATCGACCTCGAAGGAATAGAGGTGGCGGGTCTCGTTGACGCTGATCACCTCGCGCTCGCCGCCGGACCGGATCACCTCGATCCGCCCCGGTCCGACATCGCGGTTGCCACCGGCGAACCAGAAGTCAGGCACCTCGATATGACCCTTGGTGCCGAAGATGCGCAGCACATTGTCCTGGTTGAGCGAAATGCTGCAGGAAACCTCGGCGACGATGCCGCCGGGGAAGTGGAGCAAGGCAGACGCCCATTCGTCGACGCCGGACTGGCCGAGATGGGCGGCGCCCACCACTCTGTCCGGCTCGAGGAAGGGCTGGCCCGCCGCTGCGCCGGCGATCAGTCGCGCCATCGATACCGGATAGCCGCCGACATCGAGAATGCCGCCGCCGGCAAGCTCGTTGGCATAGAGCCGGTGCTCGGGCATGAAGCCCGGCATGGCGAAGCCGAAGCTAGACTTGATCATGCGCACCTCGCCGATGACGCCCGACTTGATCAGCTCGACGAGCTGCAGCGTCTGCGGGTGCAGCCGGTACATGAAGGCTTCGCCGAGAAAAGTGCCGGCCTTGCGCGCCGCATGCATCATCGCATCGGCCTCGAAGGCGGTCAGCGCCAGCGGCTTTTCGCACAGCACATGCTTGCCGGCCTCGGCGGCCTTGATCGTCCATTCGGCATGGCCGGGATGCGGTATCGAGATGTAGACGGCGTCGACCTCCCTGTCGGCAAGCAGCGCGTCATAACCGTCGAGGATGCGCGCGCCCGGAAAGGCTTGCGCCAGGCCCGGCTTGCCGGGATTGCGGGCGCCGAGCGCGACGAGCGTGCCGGTGCGCGACTGCGCCAGGCCGCCGGCAAAGGATTTGGCGATGCTGCCGGGTCCAAGAATGCCCCAGCGAATTTTCTGCTTAGATGTCATGTCGAATTCTCCATGCGATCGCCGCCACGCCTGGCATGCCGGCAAAGAAAACTGGGATCAGCGGATCCTCGCGCCTGTCTTGTCGAAGAGCAGCGAGCGTTCCGCCTTGATCGAGACCGTGAAATGATCGCTGCTGGCGCGCTGCCGCGCGGCTTCGCGCTCGATGATCAGCTCTTCGGGCCCGGCATCGGCGTAGACATAGCTGACGGAGCCGAGATGCTCGGCGACGTCGGCCTTGACCGGAATATCGCAGTCGCCCTCGCCGGCCTCGAAGAAATGCTCCGGCCTGACGCCGAGCACGACCTCGGCGCCTATCGCGGGGAAAGCCTCGCAGAGCGGCTTGCGCAACTTGGCGCCGCCATGATTGACCAGCTCGACGGTCGCGGCGCTGTTGGATATCTCGACGATTTTCGCGCTGATAAAATTCATCTTCGGCGAGCCGATGAAGCCGGCGACAAAACGGTTGGCCGGGTCGTCATAAAGGTCGAGCGGCGCGCCGATCTGCTCGACATTGCCTGCCTTGAGCACGACGATGCGGTCGGCCAGCGTCATCGCTTCGGTCTGGTCGTGCGTCACATAGACCATGGTGACGCCGAGCTCCTTATGCAGGCGCGCGATCTCGACCCGCATCTGGACTCTCAGCTCCGCGTCGAGGTTGCTCAGCGGCTCGTCGAACAAAAACACCTGCGGCTCGCGCACGATGGCGCGGCCGATGGCGACGCGCTGGCGCTGGCCGCCGGACAATTGCTTCGGCCGCCGCTGCATCAATTCGTCGATGCACAGGATCTCGGCGGCGCGTTTCACGCGCCGTTCGGTGTCGGTCTTCGGGTTGCCGTTCATCCGCAGCCCGAAGGAGAGGTTCTGTTCCACCGTCATGTGCGGATAGAGTGCGTAGGACTGGAACACCATGGCGATGCCGCGGTCGGCCGCCTCGACGTCGTTCACCACCTTGCCGCCGATGGCGATCTCGCCGCCGCTGATGTCCTCCAGGCCGGCGACCATGCGCAGAAGCGTTGACTTGCCGCAACCAGACGGGCCGACGAAAACGACGAACTCGCCGTCGGCGATGTCGATATTGGCGCCATGGACGACCTCGAGCGTGCCGAAGCGCTTGACGACATTGGTGAGCGTAACGGCGGCCATCTCGCTCCTATCCTACTTGACCGCGCCGGCGGCGATGCCGGCGATGAAATGGCGCTGCAAGAGCACGAAGACGATGAGCATCGGCACGGTCAGCATCACGGCACCTGCCATGATGCCGCCCCAGGACACCTTGGTCAGGCCGATCAGCGTGCCGAGCGCCACCGGCGCCGTCATCGCGCCGGGCTGGCTGTTGATCAGCAGCGGCCAGAGATAATTGTTCCACGAGGCGAGGAAGAGGATGATGGCCAACGCCGCCAGCATCGGCCGCGCCAGCGGCAGCGCGACGAACAGGAAGATGCGCCATTCCTTGACGCCTTCGACCCGCGCGGCGTCGAAAAGCTCGGCCGGCATCATCGAAAAAGCCTGGCGCATGAAGAGCACGCCGAGCGAATTGAACAGCGGCGGCACGATCAGCGCGACCCAGGTGTTGGCTAAAGCGAAGTCGCGCGCCACCATGATGAATTGCGGGATCAGCACCACCGCATAGGGAAGCGTGATGGTGCCGAGGATGATCGCCACGACCACGCCCTTGCCGAGGAATTCGTAGCGCGCCAGCGCCCAGCCGGCCATCGAGGTGAGCAGCACCGAGAGAAACGTGTAGGTCACCGCGACCGAAACGGAGATGCCGATGGCGCCGACGAAATTGGTGTCGCGCTGCAGATTGTTGAAATTGTCGAGGAAGCCGTCATGCGGCAAAAGCTCGATGCCGGGGCTGAAGATGCCGTTGTCGGGCATGGTGGAGAACACCACCATCATCCACAGCGGAAACAGCCAGACCAGCGCCAGCGGCGTAAGCACCAGATGCAGCAGGATGCTGCGGCCGAGCCGACGTTGAGAGCGCGAGGTCATTTCGGCTCCCCCCTCATTTCGGTTCCCTTGTCAGCCAGAGCTGCACCAAAGTGATGGCGATCGCCAGCCCCGCCATGGTGTAGGCGATGGCCGAGGCATAGCCGAAATTGAGCGAACGGAAGCCCTGGCGATAAAGCAGGAGGCCAAGCGTCTCTGTGCCGCCGCCCGGTCCGCCGCGCTCGGTGATCAGGAACGGCTCGGTGAAGAGCTGCATGGTACCGATGATCGACAGCACGGCGCAGAAGACGATGACCGGCTTCAACAGCGGCAGGGTGATGTGGAAGAACTGCTTGACCTTGCTGACGCGGTCGAGCGTCGCCGCCTCGTAGACGTCCTCCGGAATGGACTGCAGGCCGGCCAGGATGATGATGGCGTTGTAGCCGGCCCAGCGCCAGGTCACCGCGATCATGATCAGCGCCATCGCCGGCGTGACGTTGGAGAACCAGTCGATCTTCGGCAGGCCGACGCTGTTCAAGAGCTTGTTGATAATGCCGAAGTCGAGGCTGAACATCAGCCGGAACACCGCCGAATAGGCCACCTCGCCGACCACCACCGGGGCGAAGAAGGCGAAGCGGTAGAGGCCGCGCGCCTTCAGCAGCGGCGAATTCAAAAGCACCGCCATCACGATCGCCAGCGAGATCATCACCGGCACCTGGATGACGAGGATCAGCAGCGTGTTCTTCAGTGCGTTGAAGAAGGCGGGGTCGCCGATCAGGCGGCCCCAGTTGAAGGTTGGCGCGAAGCGCCAGGGCACGGTGCGGGTCGCCTGGAAGGAGATCAGGAATGAGCTGATGATCGGCCAGATCCAGAAGATGGCGAAGATCAGCAGATAGGGCGTGAGGAAGCGATACGCTGTGGCGTTGCGATAGCGCATCGTCTTCCTCCTTTCTTCCGGTTCTCAGCTTTGGCCTAGGTGCTGCGTTGTTCCGTCGGTAGCACTAACTGTCGATGCCGGCGCCGCCCGGTCTTGCCTTCTCCCCTTGTGGGAGAAGGTGGCCGCGAAGCGGCCGGATGAGGGGTGTTCCAGCTTGGCAACGACGGCAATCCGTCCAACACCCCTCATCCGTCTTGGCGCTGCGCGCCAATCCACCTTCTCCCACAAGGGGAGAAGGAAGATGGCTCGTCAATTGACCGGCAGGCCCGTCGCCGAGGCGATCTGGCTGGCGGCGTCGTCGAGCGCTGCCTTGGCGTCGGGATAGCCGCCGGCCAGATATTTGGTCTGCACGGCGCGCAGGATGATCTCGGCGTCGCTCTGGAACTGCGTGCCGCGGCTCGGCACGACCTTGGGCAAGGTGGCGAGAATGTCCTTCCACACGGCCTGGTCGCCCCAATAGGGCTGGCCCTTCGCGACATAAGGATCCTCGAGTGCCGAGATCAGCGAGGGCACCAGGCCGAAATCCTTCAGCATGGTGATCTGGCCTTCATTGGTCTCCAGCGTGTACTTCAGATACGCGTAGGCCGCTTCCTTGTTCTTCGAGGCTGACGTGATGGCCAGCGAGGAACCGCCGAGGTTGGCGGCGCGCGGGCCGTCGGCGGTCAAGCTCGGCATCAGATAGACGCCCCACTTGCCGATTTCCTTGGGCGATTCGGTGCGGATCGTGCCTTCGTACCAGCCACCATAGACCTGGGTGGCGACGGTGCCGGCCGTGTTGTTGGTGATCTTGGTCGACCAGTCGGCCGAAGACACGATGCCGGCATCCTTCATCTCCTTGACCTTGGTCATGGCGTCGACGCATTTCGGCTGGTTGACCGTGATCGACTGGCCGTCCTCGGCGAAATAGGCGCAGCCCTGCTCGTTGGAGATCATGCGGAAGAATTCGGTGTCGCCGTTGAAATCGGCGTTGGTCATGGTGACGCCCGGGTTCGCGGCCTGGATCTTCTTGCCCGCGGCGATGAAATCGTCCCAGGTCTTGATCGAGGTCGGATCGACGCCGGCCTTCTCGTAGAAGTCGCGGCGGTAGAAGACGGCGACCGGGCCGGAATCCCATGGCATCGCATAGGCCTTGTCGCCGACCTCGAGCTCGGTGCGCTTGAAGTCGGGGAATTTCTTCTGGTCCTCGGCGGTGTAGCCCAGCGTGTGCAGGTCGACGAAGCAGTCGGGGAACTGGCTCCAGTAGTTCTCGGCCTCGCCGTTCTCGATCGAGACGATGTCGGGCAGGCCGACGCCGCCGGCGGCGCAGCCGGCGATCGACTTGTCATAGGTCGGCTGGTTGCCGAGGTCCTGAACCGTGACCTTGATGTCGGGGTATTTCTTGTTGAAGCCCTCGACGGTCGACTTCAGCGACGAAGCGGCGATGTTCCAGCTCCAGATCGTGAGTTCGCCGGATTGCGCGAGGGCCGGGCCGGAGCCCAGGGCAAGCAAAAGCGTGGCGCAGGTCAGTGTGGTGCGCATTGAAATCCTCCCATTTCGTTTGCTCTCTCACCGTGAGCATGGCTAGATTATGCGGCGCGGAAGGCTTGTCCCCGACAAAGGGAATAAGAAGTTGGCGGAAAGTAAGATGCCCGGGCGTCCGTTCTACCAGCCAGGCGCGAGCAGCGTCGAAGGCCTGCCGCTGGCTTTGCAGATGTTCCACAATCACCCGCTGGTGATGCTGAAGCCGCACTGGCATGCCCAGGTCGAGGTGAATTTCATCGTGCGCGGCAGCGTGCATTACCGCATGGCCGAGCATGAAATCGCGCTTTCGGCCGGCGAGATGTGCCTGTTCTGGGGCGGCCTGCCGCACCAGATGGACGATCTCTCCGACGACGCCATCTATGCCGGCGCGCATCTGCCGCTGGTGCATTTCTTCAGGCTGCATCTGCCGGCCGATGTCAGGCACCGGCTGATGACCGGCGCGACCCTGGTGACGAACGCCACCGACCAGTCCGACAACGACAGTTTCAAACGCTGGAACGATTATGCGCGCTCGGGCGATCCGGCCAAGGCCGAACATGCCGTCAACGAGCTGCTCTTGCGGCTCGAGCGGGTGCGCTTCGAACCCTACCGGCTGGTGCCGGAAACCGCTGCCGGACAAGGGGCGGGCAGTCCCTTCGATCTGCAATCCTCGCGCAATGTCGGGCGCATGTGCGATTTCATCGCCGAGAATTTCCTCTACGACATCGACTGCGTGAACATAGCGGCGGCGGCCGATATCCATCCCAAATACGCCATGAGCCTGTTCAAGAAATCGACCGGCATGACGCTCAACGAATATGTCAACCTTTTGCGGCTGAGCTACGCGCAGGCGCTGCTGATGCATGAGGGCGCCAATGTGCTGAAGGTCGCCATGGACTCCGGCTTCGGCTCGCTCAGCGCCTTCAACAAGTCCTTCCGCAAGCTTGCCGGCATGTCGCCCTCCGATTTCCGCCGGGCGGGCGTGCGCTAGAGCAATTCCAGGAAAAGTGTGTAACGGTTAGGCTCGGCGCCTTCGCCGTAGCCTTCCGTTCGGAATTGCGTAAAAACAAAGAGATAGAGCGTTTCGCCGTTTCCGTGAAACGGTGAAACGCTCTAGCTTGCGGGCGGCCTCACCGCCGGAAAGCCAACGATCACGGCAAGCCCGGGATTGTTGTCCTCCAGCGCGATGGTAGCGCCATGCAGGTCGGCCACCGCCTTGACGAGGCTGAGGCCGAGACCGCTGCCGGGTGTTGTGCGGCTGGTATCCAGCCGGTAAAGCCGTTGGAAGACTTTTGCGCGCTCTTCGGCCGGGATGCCGGGGCCATTGTCGCGGACATGGACGAGGACGCGGTCGCTCTCCCCGGTTACCGACAGTTCGATCGCCGTGCCCGGCGGGCAATGCCGCAAGGCGTTCTCGACCAGATTGGCGAGCATCTGCATCAGCAGGTCGCGATCGCCGTGGATAATCCATTTCGTGTCCGGAACGAGCTTTGTGAACAGGGACTTCCCGTCATCCTCGGCGACATCGGCATAGACTTCGCCGATGGTGCCGACGACGACGCCGACGTCGAGATCGACGAAGCGCGCCTTGCGCGCGCCGGCCTCGATCTGGGCGATGCGCAGCAGCGCGTCGAAGGTCTCGTTGATCTGCCGGCTCTCGGCGCGCGCGTCGGCCAGATCGTCTGTGACATCCTCGCCCGAGGCGGCCTTGTCGGCGGCCTGCTCCAGGATCATCTGCAGGCGGTTGAGCGGTGTCTTCAGGTCATGCGCGATGTTGGCGCTGACTTCCCGCATTCCGTCGACCAGCGCCGACAGGCGGTCGAGCGCGGCGTTGACCTGGGTGGACACGGCGTCGATATCGTCGCCATTGCCGATCAGTGGGATGCGCGCGTCGAGCCGCCCGTGCGAGACGTCGACCATGGTGGCGGCAATGCCGTCGAGGCGGCGTTGGACGCGGGAGGCGAGCAAGGCGCCGCCGGCGATCGCGAGGCCGGTGATGAACAGCGTGCCCCAGCCGAAGCTCATCAGAACGATCGTCTCCAGCTCGTCGGTCTCGGCGAGCGAGAAGGCGACCGTCAGGTTGTTGTTGCCGACAGTGCCCGAATAGGCGCGGTACATGGTATTTGGCGGGATGCCAGGCAGATTGGCGGCGAACATCGAGAAACCGTCGGGCAGGCCGGAGGCGGTGAAGTCGCCGGCCAGGCGATTTCCCTGCGAATCCGTCAGCGAGAAAAGCTGGTCCTGGTCCGTGTCGAGCTGGGCATGGTCGTTGACCGTGGCGATAAGGTCTTCCTGATCGCTCTCCGCATAGGTCACCGCCACGACCGAATAGGTCTCCTTGATCGACTCATCCAGGCGTCTCGCGAGGTCGTGGCTCATCAGCTGGTAGACGATCGCGCCGGACAGGATGAAGGCGAGCACGAACAGGAAGGCAAAGGTTAGCGCCAGGCGGAACGGCGTGCTGCGCAGCAGGCTGGCGCGTGTCTCTTTCATGTCGAAGCAATGACTGCGGGCCTCGGCCAGAACAGCCACAACAGCGCCAGCGCCGCCACTATCCAGACCGCGATGATGAAGACCAGTCCGGCCTTGCTGACCGGCTTGGCGCGCCGCGCCGCCTCGTCGCGGAACTCCTCCATCAGGCCGGCCGGGACCAGCCTGACCGCAAGCATGATGCCGAGCGGGACGATCAAAAGGTCGTCCAGATAGCCGACGACCGGGATGAAATCCGGAATGAGATCGACGGGGCTGAGGGCGTAGGCCGCGACGGCTCCGGCGGCGGCCTTCGCATACCAGGGAACGCGAGGGTCGCGGGCGGCAAGCCACAGTGCCACCACGTCACGCTTGATGCCGCGCGCCCATTGCCTTGCAGTGTCCAGCATCGACATATCGCTCATATACGAACAGCCTGTCGGATGCGCGAGATGCGACCGTCAACCCGGCGCATGCAGGCTGTAGCCGGTGTTGCGCACGGTATGGATCAGCGGCACGTCGAACGGCCGGTCGACCTTGGCCCTGAGCCGGCTGATATGGGTTTCGACGACACTGGTCTTGGGATCGAAATGAAAATCCCAGACGCGCTCCAGAAGCATGGTGCGGGTAATCACGCGGCCCTCGCCGCGCATCAGCACCTCGAGCAGGCTGAATTCGCGGGGCTGCAGGTCGATCGCCTGGCCCTGCCGGGTGACGCGCCGCATGATCAGGTCCATTTCGAGGTCGGCGACGCGCAAGCTGGTCTTCTGCTCCTGCGCCGCCGGCCGGCGGCCGAGCGCGTTGATGCGCGCAAGCAGTTCGGAAAAGGCGAATGGCTTGACGAGATAATCGTCGCCGCCTGCCTCCAGCCCTTCGACCCGGTCGTCGACGCCGCCGATCGAGGTCAGGAAAATGGCCGGTGTCCTGACGCCGGCGGCGCGCGCCGCCTTGATCATCGACAGGCCATCGAGGCCAGGGATCATGCGGTCGGCCACGATGACGTCATAGGTTTCGCGGGTAGCGGCAAAAAGGGCGTCGTGGCCGTTGCGCAAGAGATCGCAGACATGGCCGGCCTCGGTCAGCCCCCTGACGACATAGTCGGCGGTCCTTGGATCGTCCTCGACCAGCAGAAGTCTCATCTTTGCTCGTACCCGGTTCTATCGATACGACATGCTAGCATTGGCGATGGCGTTCGCCCAGAAAACGCCTCTTGAGCCGAAGAACCCAGCGTAGGCTCCACCGATAGGCGGCGACATCTCTGGCTGCCGGCATCGTTGCCTGTTCTCGTGCGATAATTAGTCGGTTTCGAGCAGCATTGCGTCGGCCTCATCGCTGCTCTTCTTCATGGTCATGTAAAGAACCAGGGCGATGATGCAGCCAAGGAAAGCCAGGCTGGTGAAGGTGGTGCCGAAACCCAGACCGCCATATTCGACCGGCTGAGAGAGCAGGTCGCCGAAGGAGGCACCGAGCGGCCGGGTCAGGATATAGGTAAGCCAGAAGGCGAGAATGCTATTGAGGCCAAGGACGTAGTAGCCGAGCGTGATAAGCGCGATCACGCCGCCGAAGATGAGACCCGTAGTGAGGTAGCCGATCTCGAAGCGCTCGGCCACCAGGTCGCCGGCCGCCGTGCCCAGCGAGAAGGTGAAAAGGATCGCCAGCCAGTAGAAGATCTCGCGCCTGGTCGTGAAGATGGTATGGATCGACAGCGTCCTCTCGCTGGCATACCAGAGCATGAAAGCCAGGGCGAGCACGATCGAGAAGCCTATCGTCGTCGTCTCCAGCCGTACGCCGAAATTGTCGACGAGGTTGTCGGAGACCAGGGTGCCGACGACACTGATCAGCACCACCGCCAGCCAGTAGGCCCAGGGCACGTAGCGTTTTTGCACGAACTGCAGAACCAGCGCTATGACTAGAATACCGGTCATGATCAGCGAGGTGACGGTGAGGCCAAGGCCGAGATTGACGGCCAGATAATCGGCCGCCGTCTCGCCCATGGTGACCGCCATGAGCTTGATCAGCCAGAAGTCGATCGTGACCTCCGGAACCCGGTTGAGCGCGGGCGCGGCTGGTTTGATGACTGACGAGGTCATGGCGGTATCCTGTCGTTGATTTGGGGGGCGACTTACTTGCCGAGAACCTTCATGGCCTGGGCAAAGAAGTCATCGGCGCGCTTGTCGTCGTCGGCATTGCAGCGCTCAATGCCTTTCGTCTCCAGCTCGGAAACCTTGTTCTTGTCGGCGTCGCCGAGCTTGGCCGCGGCTTCGGCCGCGCGCAGATCCTTCAGCACGGTTTCGCAAGGGGTTGGCGCGGCTGATGCGGATGAAAGCGGGTTGGCGGTGGCCGTCGCGGCAAGCGCGAGGGCAAGAGCAAGTTTGTTCATGATGCAGTGTCCTGATTTTGGGCTGATCGTCGGCAGTTCGTAATCAAGCCGCCTCAAATCCGATGCGGCGGCGGCAATGACGATAGCCAGACGAATTCGCCTCAGCCTGTCCAGGTCCTTACAAATTCGTAAGAATGACCGAAAATACTGGTGAGGCCTCGCAATCGGGCAGGAGAAGGGCTAGAGCGTAGCATTCTCTGCCGGGCCGGAGTGGCTGGAACCGAATGGCTTACACATCCCTCAAGTCAGCGCCAAAAGCGTTCGACCAGCACAAGCGCCTGATCGTCGTCCAGGTCGCCGCGGTGCTGGCCATCGTGCTGCTGCTTTTTTCCAGGCCGTTTCTCAGCGAAGGCTCGAACGGGCACGAACTGGTGGAAATGATCGGCTTCGGCCTTGCGCTGATCTGCTTTCTCGGCCGGCTGTGGAGCATCCTCTATGTCGGCGGCAGGAAGAATGACGAGCTGGTGGTCTCGGGTCCGTTCTCGATGACCCGGAACCCGCTCTATTTCTTCTCGACCATCGGCGTCGTCGGCATCGGGTTGATGTTCGGATCGGTGCTGGCGGCAGCAGCGCTGGGTTTCGCAAGCTTCCTCGTCTTCCGCTTCACCGCCGGCCGGGAGGCCGAGTACCTCGCCGGCAAGTTCGGCGCCGCCTACACGGCCTATGCCGAGCGGACGCCGCGCTTCTGGCCGAATCCGCTCATCTACCGCGACCAGGACCATTGGGTCTTTTCCACCAGCGCGCTGAAAAGCACGTTCCGCGACGGGCTTTATTTTCTGGCCTTGTTTCCGCTCATCGAGACGGTCGAGTATTTTCGCGCGGCCGGCATGCTGCCGACCCTTTTCACCATCTACTGATAGCGATCGGGCATTCGCTGCCCATCCCGCAAACCCCACCGATTTGCACCCAAAAGAAGTCAGGGCCATCGCCTTGATGGGCCGTGCTGGCGAGGCATATACATCAGTATGACTTTGGCTGTCGGCTGGGGTGATGGACCTTCGCATATCGAAACACAATACGCTCGGGCGGATGTCCGTGTTTGAGCTCGATGCCCTGCGGGAAGCTTTCAGGCGATCTGTTCGCGAGAACAACGTCACGGAAGTCCAGTGGGCTGAACATGCCGAGCTTTTCGTCAAAGGCATGATCCGCAAAGAAAGCCGCGCCGTCCAAACTTAACTGGGGCCTGAAGTCGGCTCAGGTCCGGCCCTTGCCGCGCGCGCCGCGCCTCGTGCTTTCCAACAGGATCGCCAGGCAGCCGGCCAGGATCAGGACGCCGCCGGCGAGTGGCGGCAGCGCCAAGAACTTCACGGCACCGGAGACCAGGGCAATCAGGATCAGCGCCAGCAGCGCCAGGCTGCCGTCGTCGACGAACATGCCGACGAGCTCCTTCAGGACGAGGCGGAGAATTTTCATCGGGCAATTCCCCCGGCGGGCGCGTAGGTGTTGCGCAGCCAGCGCACGACGGCGAAAGACGCGGCGGCAATAACGGCGAAGATGCCGAGGAGAGCGAGATCCTCGCCCGGCCATTCGGCGCCGAGGCCCTCGCCGGTCCAGAAAATGCCGAAGCTGGTCAGCATCAGGCCGACGACGAATTTGAGCGCGTTTTCCGGCACGCGCGCCAATGGCCGGTGCACGGCGAGCCCGATCAGCATCACCAGCAGGAAGGCCGCCAGCGCGCCGAGGCTGGCGTAGAGCGTTTGGCCGTGCGCGGCGCCGACGGCAATGACGATGAACACCACCTCCACCCCTTCGAGCAGCACCGCCTTGAAGGCGGCGACGCCGGCCAGATAATCGGCGCGGCGGTCGTTGGCCTGGCTGGCGAGCGCATCGGTTTGCCTGGAGAAGGCGGCTTCCTCGTCGCGCAGCGCAATGACGCCGGCGCTGCGCAGGATTGCCTTGCGCAGCCAGCGCATGCCGAACAGGACGAGCAGAACGCCGACGACATATTGCAGCACGGTGATGGGGACGAGCGCCAGCAGCGGCCCGAAGGCCAGCACCAACGCGGCCAGCACCGCGAGCGCCAGGCCAGCACCCGTCAGTGCCGGGCGCCAGCTGCGCGTCACGCCGACGGCAAGCACGATGGTGAAGGCCTCGACCACTTCGACGAAGGACGCCAGGAAGGAGGCGGTCACGGTGGAGAGAACGGGTGTCAATTCGTGCATGAGGGTGCGCCGGTCTCCAGGCATTTCGCCGCCCGTCATCAGATAACGGCGAGCCTGGTCTTGTTCAATCGGTTATCAAGCCCAAACTATGGCGGACTGGATATGCGCCCGCCCGCCCCACATCCGGCCGTGAGCCGAACTTGCACCGGCGTACCGGCCGGTGCCATAACGCCACGGTTCATTAGGGCCAGGGTTCATCAGGGAATGTGTTCAAGATGACGATACGGTTGAAAGACCTTTCCCTGCGCACTCCCATCGACGGCCGGCATCGCCAGATGCTGATCGGCGGCGAATGGCGCGATGCGGTCGGCGGCCGGACGTTCGAGACGCGCAATCCCGCCACCGGCGCGGTGATCGGCACCGTGCCGCAATCGGACGCGAAGGACATCGACCTTGCGGTCGCTGCGGCGCGCCGCGCTTTCGAAGGACCATGGAGCCGTTTCAAGCCCTATGAGCGCCAGCTGCTGCTGCTCAAGATCGCCGATGTGATGGAGCGGCATTGGGAGGAGCTCGCGCTCTCCGACACCACCGACATGGGGATGCCGGTCACCCGCACCTTGGCCAACAAGAACCGCGTGCTCGGCATGCTGCGCTTCTATGCCGGCATGGCGACGTCGATCCATGGCCAGACTATCGGCAATTCGCTGCCCGGCGAGATCTTATCCTACACGCGCAAGGAGCCGGTCGGCGTGGTCGGCGCCATCATCCCGTGGAATGCGCCCACCGCCGCCTCGATCTGGAAGATCGGTCCGGCTTTGGCGACCGGCTGCACCATCGTGCTGAAGCCTTCGGAAGAAGCGCCGCTGACGCCGCTGCTCATTGCCGATCTGATGCAGGAGGCAGGCGTGCCGCCCGGCGTCGTCAATGTCGTGACCGGAACCGGCGCGGAAGCCGGCGCCCCTTTGGCCGCGCATATGGATGTCGACAAACTGGTCTTCACCGGCTCGACCGCCACCGGCCAGGCGATCCTGCGCGCCTCGGCCGCCAACATGAAGCGCGTGTCGCTGGAGCTCGGCGGCAAGTCGCCGGTGATCGTGCTCGCCGACGCCGACATCGAGCGCGCAGTGCCGGTGGCGGCGATGTCGGTCTTCGCCAATTCCGGGCAGATCTGCATCGCCGGCTCGCGGCTCTTCGTCGAGCGGCCGATCTATGAGGAGTTCGTCGAGCGCGTCGCGGCCTTTGCGGCAAAGCTTCGGATCGGCGACGGCGCCGATCCCGAGACGGAGATCGGGCCGCTGATCTCGCCAAAACAGCTCGAGCGTGTCAGCGGCTTCATCGCCGACGGCGCGCGCGAGGGTGCCAGGCTGGTGACGGGCGGTCAGCGCATCACCGAAGGCGTCTTGGCCGCCGGCAATTTCATGACGCCCGGCGTGTTTTCCAGCGTTACCGACAACATGCGCATCGCGCGCGAGGAGATTTTCGGGCCGATCATCTCGGCGCTGCCCTTCGACACGCTGGACGAGGCGGTGCGACGCGGCAACGACACGCCCTACGGCCTCGGCGCAGGCGTGTTCACGCGCGACGTCGGCAAGGCGCACCAGCTCGCCAACCGGCTGCGCGCCGGCTCGGTCTGGGTCAACACCTATCACGCGATCGACCCGGCCGTGCCCTTCGGCGGCTACAAGATGAGCGGTTACGGCCGCGAGGGCGGCAGTGAGCATCTCGAGGAATATCTCAACACCAAGGGGGTCTGGATCCGTACCGATTGACAGTCTGTATCAATTCCGCGTCCGTTGAATCCCTGCGCTGCCCTATTACCTGTTTCACGCAATTCCCAAGCGGAAAGCTGTTGGCCTTTCCTGCGCTGGAGCAACAAACGAATTTTGAGCGGCTCGGCGAGCCGCTCCGGCTGGAATGGAGCGCATGAAGAAGATCGGGTTTTTGTCCTTCGGGCATTGGTCGCCTGCGCCGCAATCGGGCACGCGCTCGGGCGCCGACGCGTTGCTGCAGTCGATCGACCTGGCGGTCGCGGCCGAGGAGCTCGGCGCCGACGGCGCCTATTTCCGCGTCCATCATTTTGCCCGGCAGCTCGGCTCGCCCTTCCCGCTGCTTGCCGCGGCTGGCGCGAAAACCAAGCGCATCGAGCTCGGCACCGCCGTCATCGACATGCGCTACGAGAACCCGCTCTATATGGCCGAAGATGCCGGCGCCGCCGACCTCATTGCCGGCGGCCGGCTGCAGCTCGGCATCAGCCGCGGCTCGCCCGAGCAGGTGATCGATGGCTGGCGCTATTTCGGCTACGTGCCGGAAGAGGGCAAGACAGACGCCGACATGGCGCGCCGCCATGCCGAGATCTTTCTCGACTTGCTGCGCGGCGAAGGTTTCGCGCAGCCCAATTCGCGGCCGATGTTCCCCAACCCGCCAGGGCTGCTGCGCCTTGAGCCGTTCTCGGAGGGCCTGCGCGACCGCATCTGGTGGGGGGCGGCCACCAACGCCACCGCCGAGTGGGCGGGCAAGCTCGGCATGAACCTGCAGAGCTCGACGCTGAAATTCGACGAGGGCGGCCAGCCGCTGCATATCCAGCAGGCCGAGCAAATAAGAGCCTTCCGCGCTGCCTGGAAGGAGGCCGGCCACGCCAGGGAGCCGCGCGTCTCGGTCAGCCGCAGCATCTTTGCTTTGGTCAACGACATGGACCGCGCCTATTTCGGCGGCAGCGAGGGCCAGGACCATTTCGGCTATATCGAGCCGGAGAAGCGCGCCGTCTTCGGCCGCACCTATGCCGCCGAGCCGGACGTGCTGGTCGAACAGCTCAGGGAGGATCAGGCGATCGCCGAGGCCGACACGCTGCTCCTCACCGTGCCTAATCAGTTGGGCGTCGCCTACAACGCCCATGTCATCGAGGCGATCCTCAAGCACGTCGCGCCGGCGCTGGGCTGGCGGTGAGATTCACGAACTCACCTTCAACCCGATGACGCCAAGAATGGTCACGGCAGCGAAAGTGAGCCGCACCGCGTCGGTGCTTTCGCCGAACAGCACGATGCCGGCGGCCAAAGAGCCGACGGCACCGATGCCGGTCCAGACCGCATAGGCGGTGCCGAGCGGCAGCACGGTCAGCGCCTTGGTCAACAGGCCGATGAAGACGACGAGCAGCACCAGGGAGACTGCCGACCAGACCGGCTCGGAGAATCCTGCCGACTTCTTGGTCGCCAGCGCCCAGGCGACGTCGGTGACGCCCGAGATGACGAGCAGCAGCCATGCGAGCGACTGGCTCATGCAAGCCTCCCCGCGAAGCTGGCGGCGAGCCCCCGAACCTCGCCTTCGGTCCGCCTGGCTCCGGCTTCCATCGCCTCCGGCAGGCCGATCGTGGGCGAGATATGCACGATGTCGGCATCCTTCAGGCCGATGAAGGCAAGCGCGGTGCGCAGATAAGGCGTCGCGAGATCCGGCCGGCCATAGCTCGGACCTTCGGTGAAGTCGCCGGAGGTTGCCATGAGAACGGCCGTCGGCCGCGCGCGCAGCAGAGGCGAATAGCCGGTCGCCCTGTCGAAGGAAAAGCTCAGGCCCGGCTGCGTCACCAGGTCGAACAGATGTTTCAGCCGGTATGGCACGCCAAGATTCCACATCGGCGTCGAGATCAGGATCGCGTCGGCCGCGTCGAGCCTGGCGACATAGTGGCCGATCAGCTCCCAGGCCCGGCTTTGCGCGTCAGTCAATGGCGTGTTGCCAAGCTTGGCATATTTGGCGTCGATCGCCGCGCCGTCGAAGGTCGGCAGGATGGCGGTCCAGATGTTGAAGTGATCGACCTCCGTCTTCGGCAGTTGCTCTTTAAGCTGCGCGAGGAAATTTCTCGCGGCCTTGCTCGACCAGGAGCGGTCGGCGCGCGGCGAAGCTTCGATGTGCAGGATGCGGCTCATGTCTTTCTCCGGTCAGGCTGGTTTGTTTCCGGACCGCGATATATGTTCGCGAAGATGCGAGCGCATTTAGCAATTTCACTATTCTTGTTCGCATGGATGCGAATATGATCGACTATGACGATGTGCGGCTGGTTGCGGCGATAGCAGTGGCGGGCGGCGTGCGCGGCGCGCAAGCCAGGCTCGGCACCCATATCGCAACCATCTACCGGCAGCTGAGGGATCTCGAGCAGCGAACCGGCGGCGCGCTGTTCGAGCGCCTCGGCGACACGCTCGTGCCGACCGGCAGGGCAGAGCCTTTCCTCGAAGCGGCCGAAGATTTGCGAGACCGGCTCGCGCAGGTCGAGCGACGCGTGGCGGCGCTGGACGACCACCTGGTCGGACCGCTCAATGTGACGACGGCCGATACGTTGCTCGAAACCGCCTCGGCCTGTCTCAAGGCGTTCAGCGCCGCGCATCCAGGCATTGCGCTATCGCTGGAAGTGAACAACAGCTTTGCCGATCTCGGCCGGCGAGAGGCCGATATCGCCATCCGGCCGACGCTGACGCCGCCGGAAACGCTTGTCGGCCGCCAGGTGGCGCGCTTTTCTTACGCCGTCTACGCGATCGATATGTCGCCTTCCGACGGCTGGATCGGCTTCGACGCCGCCTTGTCCGCCCTGCCGGCGGCGCAGTGGCTCAAGGCGAATGTCGCGGACGACGAGATCAGGTTAAGGGTCAACAGCCTGACCGCCGCAGCGGCGGCCGCCGAGGCCGGCTGGGGACAGGCGTTGCTGCCTGATTATCTGGGCTCGGCGCGCCGGCTGGCGCGCGTGGGCGACAGCATCGACGTGCTCGCTTCGGAGCTTTGGGTGCTCTACCACCCGGACCTCAAAGGGAATCCTCGCGTGCGGGCGTTCAGCGACTTTGCGGCGAAATGGTTGCGGACGCGGCTGAATGCCGGCGCTCAGGGGCCAAGACGGCCAGACAGTTGAACTTGCATAGCGGGCGACGCGCTCCAACGGCCTTACCGCCGATATTGACATCTGATAAAATTGCACCCTAGTCTGCCGCGTAATCGGTTACGTAACCGATTACGGCTCAATCAAAGTGGAGGAGAGCATGAGCAGGATTTCAAACACATTTGGGCTTGGCCCATTCTCGCGCCGCCAGTTCCTGAAGACCAGCGCGCTCGCGGCCGGCGCGCTCGCTTTGCCGCTCGGTCCGGTTCTCGCCGCCGACAAGCCGAAGGTCGGCCTGGTCATGAAGTCCCTGGCCAACGAGTTCTTCAAGCAGATGCAGGCCGGCGCCGAGGCGTATGCGGCCAAGAACAAGGACAAGTTCGATTTCGCCGCCGTCGGCATGAAGGACGAGCGCGATTTTGCCGCTCAGGTCGACGCCATCGAGAACTTCATCACCCAGAACTACAACATCATCGTCGTCGCTCCGGCCGATTCGAAGGCCATGGTGACGCCGATCGCCAAGGCGCTGAAGGCCGGCATCAAGGTCATCAACATCGACGTCGCGCTCGACGAGGACGCCAAGAAGAAGGCCGGCATCGACCTCGCCTTCTTCGGTCCGGACAACCGCGCCGGCGCCAAGCTCGCCGGCGACGCGCTCGGCAAGGCGCTGGGCAAGGGCGGCAAGGTCGTCATCCTCGAGGGCAATCCGGAGGCCGACAACGCCAAGCAGCGCAAGCTCGGCTTCGACGATGCGGTGAAGGAGCATGGGTTGGATCTGCTCGACTCCAAGACCGCGCATTGGGAGACCGAGGAAGCCAACACGCTGATGACCAACTTCCTCACCCAGCACCCCGACATCCAGGGCGTGATGGCAGCCAACGATTCGATGGCGCTCGGCGTCGTCAAGGCGATCGACGCCGCAGGCAAGTCGGGTCAGATCAAGGTGGTCGGCTTCGACAACATCCCGGCCGTCGGCCCATTGCTGAAGGAAGGCAAGATGCTCGCCACCGTCGAGCAATATGGCGCGCAGATGGCGGCGATGGGCATCGACTATGGCCTGCGCGAGCTCGCCGGCGAGAAATTCTCCGGCTGGGTCAAGACCGACGTCAAGCTGGTCACCGCCTGAGGTTTTCGGAGAGCGGCGCTGCTCCATCAGTCGCCGGCGCCACCCTCCAACGATCTTATCATCGCCGTCAGGCAAAACCCGGCGGCGATGATAGCGCGCTCGTGCCGTCTTCGCGGTAGAGTGCAGTTCAGGATTCTGCACCATGGACGACACGATTCTTTCCCTAGCAGGGGTCGGAAAGATCTTTCCCGGCGTCGTCGCGCTGGGCGATGTCTCGCTGTCGATCGCGCGCGGCGAAACCCATATCGTGCTCGGCGAGAACGGCGCCGGCAAGTCGACGCTGATCAAGCTTCTGGCCGGCATCCACCAGCCGGACAGCGGCGCGATCGTCTTCGGCGGCGCGCCTTACCAGCCGAAGACGCCGCACGACGCGCAGCAGAGCGGCATTCGCATCGTGCATCAGGAGCTCAACCTGCTGCCCTATCTCAGCATCGCCGAGAATTTGATGCTGGAAAGCCTGCCGCGCCGCGCCTTCGGCATCGTCGACCGCAAGGCGCTCAACCGTCGCGCCATGGCGCTGCTGAAAGAGGTCGGCCTCGACGTCGATCCGCGGACGCGCGTCGAGGCGCTCGGCGTCGCCCAGATGCAGCTGGTCGAGATCGCCAAGGCGCTGAGCTACGACAGCAAGCTGCTGGTGCTCGACGAGCCGACGGCGACGCTGACGCCGCCCGAGATCAAGCGCCTCTTCGCCATCATCAAGCGGCTGAAGGCCAAGGGCGTCACCATCATCTACATTTCGCACCGGCTGCACGAGGTGTTCGAGATCGGCGACCGGGTAACCATCTTACGCAACGGCAGGCTGGTCGCGACCCGCGATCTCCACGGTCTCAGCGTGCCGGATCTGGTGCGCATGATGATCGGCCGCGACATCGCCGACGAATTTGGCTTCGATGCCTCGATCGTGCCGGGCAAGGTCGCGCTCAGCGTCACCAATCTGAAGCGCAGCGCGGCAACGCCCGAAATATCCTTCGCGGTCCGGCACGGCGAAATCCTCGGTGTCGCCGGCCTGGTCGGCAGCGGCCGCACGGAAGCGATGCGGGCACTGTTCGGCGCCGATCCGAAACTCGACGGCGTCATAGAGATCGACGGCAGGCCGGTGGCGATCGCCGCGCCGAAGGATGCCGTGCGGCATGGGCTGAGCCTGCTCACCGAGGACCGCAAGGGTCAGGGCCTGCTGCTCGATCTGCCGGTCGACAAGAACATCACCATCACCGATCTCGGCAAGGTTTCGCGCCATGGGCTGGTCAACCGCAGGGCGGAGAGTGCGGCAGCAAACGATCTCGTCGGCCAGCTCCGCGTCAAGGCGAGCTCGATCGAGCAGGCGGTGCGCAATCTCTCCGGCGGCAACCAGCAGAAGGTGGTGCTGGCCAAGTGGCTGTTCAGGGGCACCTCGACGCTGATCCTAGACGAGCCGACGCGCGGCGTCGACATCGGCGCGCGGCGCGAGATCTACCAGCTCTTGTGGATGCTCGCGGCGGCTGAGAAGGGCATCATCATGGTGTCGTCCGACCTGCCCGAGCTGATGGGCATGTGCCACCGCATCATCGTCTTTTCCAGGAACAGGATCGTCGGTGAGGTGCCGCGCACCGAATTCGACCAGGAGCGCATCCTGTCGCTCGCCTATCAGGAGTATGTTCGACCATGAGCGAGACGTCCGAACCCCTGGTGGCGGCGCCTGTTTCCCCCGGCAGGGCGAAGTTCCTGCGCTTCCTCGTGCGCGACGCCGGCGTGCTCTTGGCGCTGGTGCTGATCACGCTGTTCTTCTCGGCGACCGCTCCCTACTTCGCCACGTCGGGCAATGCGCTAAAAATCTTCGTGCAGATCGCCATCAACACGGTGCTGGCGGCCGGCATGACCTTCGTCATCCTCACCGGCGGCATCGACCTTTCGGTCGGCTCGGTGCTGGCGCTCTGCACCGTCGTCGGCGCCACCGTCATGATCAATGAGAGCCTGTCGCCGGCCGTCGCGATCACGCTGGCGCTGCTCGCCTGCATGGCGACGGGTGCTGCCTGCGGCTTCCTCAACGGCTGGATCTCGACGCGCTGGAAGATCCCGTCCTTCATCGTCACGCTCGGCATGCTCAACATGGCCGCGGGCGCTGCCCGCGTCGTCAGCGACAATTCGACCATCACCGGCCTGCCGCAAAGCTTCGTCGATTTCGGCAATCTGATCATCGGCGGCTTCCTGCCGTCAATCTTCCTGGTCGCGGTGCTGGTGATCGCGGCCGGCTGGTTCGTGCTGCGCTTCACCGTCTTCGGCCGTATGATCTTCGCCGTCGGCACCAATGACGAGGCGGTGCGGCTCTCCGGCCACAATCCGGATTTCTACAAGGTCGCCGCCTTCACCATCAGCGGTCTCACGGCCGGCATCGCGGCGATGGTCTATCTTTTGCGCCTCAACATCGGCAGCCCGATCGCCGGCGTCGGCTACGAGCTCAACGCCATCGCCGCCGTCATCATCGGCGGCACCAGCCTCAGCGGCGGCAAGGGCTCGATCATCGGCACGCTGGTCGGCGCCTGCATCCTGCAGGTGTTGAGCACCGGGCTGCAGCTGCTCGGGGTCGGCGACAATTTCAAACCGATCGTGATTGGCCTTGTCATTGTGCTGGCCGTCATTCTAGACGCGTATCGGGAGAGGCTGTTGCGCAGAATCCGGTAAGGGAGCGCGGAGACCAGGGACCATGACGACGATTGCCGATGTCGCGCGCTATGCGGGGGTGTCCGTCGCAACGGTCTCGCATGTGATGAACCGCACGCGCCATGTCGAGCCGGAGACGGCCGAACGCGTGCGCGCGGCGATCACCGCCCTGCGCTACAGCCCGAATTCGCTGGCGCGGAGTCTGCGGCGCGGCGAGACCAAGACCATCGGCCTGCTGCTCCCCGACAATTCCAACCCGTTCTTCGCCAGCGTCGCGCGCCAGATCGAGGATGCCGGCTTCGTCGCCGGCTACACGGTGATCCTGTGCAATTCGGACGGCAGCGCCGAGAAGGAGGAGCGCTATCTGTCGGTGCTGATGGCCAAGCAGATCGACGGGCTGATCTTCGCCGGCTCGTCCGACCATGCGCGGGTGTTCGCGAGCCTTTCCGCCGCCGTGCCGGCGGTGCTGCTCGACCGCGAGATCCAATCCGTCAATGTCGATTCCGTGCTGGTCGACCACGACCATGGCGGCTATCTCGCCGGCCGCTATCTGGTCGGGCTCGGCCACAGAAAGATCGGCGCCATCGGCGGCCCGCGCGATTCGAGCTCCAGCCCCGCCCGCCTGCGCGGCTTTGCCCGCGCGCTCGAGGAAGCAGGCCTCGATCTGCCGGCTTCATCGGTGGTCGATTCCGACTATCATTTCGCCGGCGGCCGCCTGGCGATGGAGCGGCTGATGGGGCAGGCGCCGGAGATCACCGCGGTGTTCGCCTGCAACGATTTGATGGCGATGGGCGCAATCACCGCGCTGCGCACGCGCGGATTGCGGGTCCCCGACGACATGTCGCTGGTCGGTTTCGACGACATTCCCTATGCGGTCACCACCTGGCCGCCGCTGACCACGATCGCGCAGCCGGTCGAAAAGATCGGCACGCGGGCGGTGAGCCTGCTGCTCGAGCGCGTGGCTGATCCGGCGGCGCAGTCGCGCCGCGAAGTGCTGGCGCCGGTGCTTGTGGAACGGGAAAGCTGCGCGCGTTTGCATCAGTAGTGCTGGCAATTGTCGACGCTGGCGGAGAGGGGGCAGCGCCCTATGCGATTGTCCTGCCGTTTGAAACCGCCTAAGCGGCAGGCCTTCAAGCCGCCGGCTGCATGGCAGCCCTCAGCAGCATGCCGAACAGGTCGCGCGGCTCGTCGGGGTCGGCGAGCAGGTCGAGCTCCTCATAGAGGCCGGTGGCCTGGAGCTGGTCGCGGACATAGCGCAGCGCGGAAAAATCTTCGGTGGCGAAGCCGACGGAATCGAACAGCGTGATCTGCTCCGGCGTCTTGCGGCCTGGCGCCTTCCCGGTCATCACCTGCCACAGCTCGGTCACCGGATGGTCGGCGTCGAGCTGCTGGATCTCGCCCTCGATGCGTGTCTGCGGCGGGAACTCGACGAAGATGTCGGAGCGCAACAGGATGTCGCGATGCAGCTCCGTCTTGCCCGGGCAGTCGCCGCCGACCGCGTTGATGTGCACGCCGGAGCCGATCATGTTGTCGGTGAGGATGGTGGCGTACTGCTTGTCGGCGGTCACCGTGGTGATGATGTCGACGCCCTCGACCGCATCCTGCCCGGTCGAACAGATGGTGATGTCGAAGCCCTTACCGGCGAGGTTGCGGGCGCATTTTTCCGAAGCGGAGCGGTCGATGTCGTAGAGCCGCAGCCGGTCGATGCCGAGCAGGGCCTTGAAAGCAATGGCCTGGAACTCGGACTGGGCGCCGTTGCCGATGATGGCCATGGCGCGCGAGCCCTTGGGCGCCAGATATTTGGCCGCGACGGCGGAAGTGGCTGCGGTGCGCAGCGCCGTCAGGATCGTCATCTCGGTCAAGAGCATCGGATAGCCGGAGCCGACATCGGCGAGCACGCCGAAGGCGGTGACCGTCTGGCGGCCCTCGCGCATGTTCTTCGGGTGGCCGTTGACATATTTGAAGCCGTAAAGGCGGCCGTCGCTGGTCGGCATCAGCTCGATGACGCCGTCATGGCTGTGCGAGGCGATGCGCGGCGTCTTGTCGAACAGCTCCCAGCGGCGGAAATCCTCCTCGATATAGGCGGCGAGCTCGGTGAGGAACCGCTCGACGCCGATGGCGAGCACCAGCTTCATCATGCGGTCGACGCTGACAAAGGGGACGATGGCAAGACGGGAGGGCTGGGTCATGGTCAGAGGCTTCCGGAATGGCTGCGGGTCGGGCGGTCCATGATGCGGCGGCCCATCAGGCTGGCGGTCAGGTCGACCATCAGGGTCGCGGTGCGGCCGCGCTCGTCGAGGAACGGGTTGAGCTCGACCAGGTCGAGGCTGGAGACCAGGCCGCTATCGGACAGCATCTCCATCACCAGATGCGCTTCGCGAAAAGTGGCGCCGCCGGGCACGGTGGTGCCGACGGCCGGCGCGATCGACGGGTCGAGGAAATCGACATCGAGGCTGACATGCAGGAGCCCGTTCTCCTTCTCCACACGGCTCAGGAAGGCGCGCAGCAGCGGGGCGATGCCGTGCTCGTCGATGGCGCGCATGTCGTGCACGGTCACACCCGCCTCCTTCAGCGCGCGGCGCTCGGCCGGATCGACGCTGCGCAGGCCCATGGTGCAGACGCGGGCGGGGTCGACCGCCGTGGGCAGATCCGGGAAATAGCCCGAAAAACCCGGCCGGCCGCTGGCATAGGCAAGCGGCACGCCGTGCAGATTGCCGCTGGTGGTGGTGTCGAGCGTGTGGAAATCCGGATGCGCGTCGAGCCACAGCACGAAGAGCGGCCGGCCCCGCTCTGCGGCGCGGCGCGCCACACCGGAGACCGTGCCGGCGGAGATCGAGTGGTCGCCGCCGAGGAAGATCGGCATGGCCTCGCTCGAAGCCGTGTAGGCGGTTTCGGCGATCGCCGTCGTCCACGCGGAGATTTCGGGCAGGGCCTTCAGCGCGAGATTGCCGTGAGCGACAGCGCGCGCCTCAGCCTTCTCAACCGCGCCCCAGTCCTCGACCTCGTGGCCAAGCTCCGACAGCACCGAGACGAGCCCGGCGGTGCGCAAAGCGCTCGGCCCCATCTCGCATCCCATCCTGCCCGCGCCGTCCTGCACCGGCGCGCCGACGATCCTGCAGCGCATGATTCTTTCCGCCCTCTTGCAATTGATCTGGCGATTGATCGAAGGATTGAACCATCGCCGCCTGGCGGTTTGAACAGGAAAAATTGGCATTTCGCGAAGCCTGATCTATCATATCGGCAAATGATTTGATCGAAATGGAAAAGCATGGACGCGCTCGACGAAAGGCTGGTGACGCTGCTCAGGCACGATGCGCGGCGCAGCGTCTCCGATCTCGCGCTCGATCTCGGCGTCTCGCGCGCGACGGTCAGGGCGCGCATGGAGCGGCTGGAAAAATCCGGCGAGATCATCGGCTACACGGTGGTGCTGCGCGCCGACGCGGTCGATCAGAAGATACGCGGCGTCATGATGATCGAGATCGAGGGCCACGCCGCCGACCGCGTCATCCGGGCGCTCGGCGGCTTTCCAGAGGTCTCCACCATCCACACCACCAACGGCCGCTGGGACCTTGTGGTCGAGCTCGGCACCGCTTCGCTGACCGATTTCGACGCCGTGCTGCGGCGGATAAGGCTGATCCCTGGCATTACCGGGAGCGAGACCAGCCTGCTCTTGGCGACGCCGCGGACGACCAGGGCGAGGCTGGCGTAGGGTTTGCGGAAGCTGGCGTTGTTAGAACGCCGGTTCAAAATGCGAAAAAACCGCGGCGAACCGTGGCTGACTACATCTCTCTCAGCTTCGTCAGCGTATCCAGATCGGGATCATGCTGAGCCTTTGATACCATTGGGCGCACGTTGCCAAAATATTTTCGATTCGCCGATTTCGACTGATACCGGCTGGCGCCTGTCAGTTGGGTGAGCCTCGCTTGAATTAAGCGCACACCCACAACGAGTTCGACTGGCGTACTTCCATGGTTGGACAGTTCTAACGGGATGCAGCCTCGAAACCCCGGTTGTATCATGGTGTTGTGTTGGATCCCAAGGCGGCTGAAACTCGACCTTGAGATGATGTCGGCATAGACATCGTCAGGAAGTCCAACGTATTCTAACGTTGTCGCCAGCACTATCTGACTTGGATAGAGAACGAACTTGTCTCCGAGTTCTCTACGCGAACTGCGAAAGTAGGAAGCTATCCCTCGCGATTGCTCGGGGCGTTGGCCTGAATCGATCGACGGACGCCTCGTGACGACCGAAACCAGGAAGTCAGTCCCTAGTCTGAGATCGACTGTCACTTCGCCCAATTGGCTTTCGTCCAACAGGGGATCGATGTAGAGGCGTTTCCGGTTCTTGGCTTTTAGCCGGGCCGAAATGTCATCACGGCGCAGCAGCTTCATTCCAAGTGGCTCTCAGTGCGTAGTTTCGGATGGATTTCTCCGTGAGGTCGTTTACGATCGTTTCGATATCGGTCTCTCGAACCGAAGCGAGCTCCCAAGGGTTTCGCCCGTTGTCGATGGCGTTAAACATATAGCGCCAAGCCGATTCAAAAATTCCGAAGACCTCTCTGATATTTGAGCTGACAAACGTCCGCAGATCATCAAAATCGGCTGTCAAATCGGCCTTTGAGGAAACGATCTCAAGGCTTGGCAATCCTCGCGCGGATACCGCGTCAGTGAACATGTCGACGATTGGATTGCTCACTTGCGAGAGGAAGTCAGACACGACCTTAACTCGATCGATCGTCGAGGGGTGGGTGTACGACGCCGGATTGTTTGCGGCGATTGCCGTGAGAGCCTCTATTCCGGCATATCCTACAAAGCAGCTGGAAAACAGATCTGCAAAGAATTCGCGCCTGTGAGCGAGTTCGTCTGCGCCGGGCGGTGCAATCGCTGCCGAGTTGCGAAGGACCGTGAGATCGGAGATTTTGTGGGCGACGTCGACGAAGTGCCCCAGTTCATGAAAGAGCGGAAGGCAGAACACTGGTTTGTGTGAATACAGTCTGGGGACGCCAATCATCACCAACAGGATGTTGAACCCACCCGTATCGTAGCCAGTGATGGCAGTGCGAATGAAATTCCAGGGGTCTACGGGGAGCAAATGGAAGTTGTGTCCCTCGGTGAGACTGGTCACGATGATCGTTTCGCGATTAACCCAGGGAGCCAGGGCGTTATTCAGACAGTAGACAACCTCGTACGGTATTTCGTTCGTGGTGCTGCCAGCCAAGTAAGACTGTACGCGGCGCATCAGACCAGCGAACTGCGTTACGATCGCACTGTCGTATTGAGAGGCCCTCGCTAAGACGTGATCGATCGCCCCGATAAGGTGCTCGGTAAAGTCGTGCAGCCTGCGGTCAAAAAATGTGGAATCGTTGAGAAGGCGAAGGCTCTGTCGGATAAGGCTGAGATCAATGCGAGGCCGCACGGCTTTGCTCTAGCGCGAGCAGTGTCCGGGCCGCTACTGCTGTGAATCCACTGAGATCCGGAGGGAAAGCCCTTCTCAATTGTTCAGATGAGCGCAATTGCAGCGCAAGCTGAATCGCCTCTGGCAGTGTATTTGCGGAAACGGCCGTTGGATTCATTAGAACGTCCATCGCTTGGCGAGAGACCAGTTCCATATGTTTGGAGAGTGGCTCAGGAAGATCCTTTCCTGCGCTAACAAGTTCCAGCGCCAGATGGAAAAGATACGGAAACTTTTCGCGTTCGGGCGAAGCGGCGGCCAGCATGAAAGTCTCCTAAAGCCGTGAATCTAATCTATGAATCTGCCCAGGACAGCAGTCAAGAGTCGACGCGAGCAAATTTTGTGGTCATGGATAAAGTTATCTGGATTGAAGGCGCCGCGCGCGTGCTGCCGCCAGAAATGAAAAAGGCCGGATCGATCCGGCCCATTTCATAAGTGCTTAATTTCCTTAAGGGAAACTGGAGCGGGTGAGGCGATTCGAACGCCCGACCCCAACCTTGGCAAGGTTGTGCTCTACCCCTGAGCTACACCCGCTCGCGCGGCCTTGGGCCGCAAGCCGCGCCTATATGGCCGAAGAGCGCGGCGATTGCAACAGGGAAATGACGGTCTTTTTGGAGCTAGCTCTTCGTGCGCTGAAGGTTGCGTCCGAACAGGCGGATTTCGTTGGCCCACACTAAGCGTCTTGCGCAATTCCGGACGGAAAACCGCTACGCACGTTTCCTGGAATTGCTCTGGCGCCTTGCCCCGAGGGCATCGTTGGCCGTAAACGGCATGACCTTCAAGACGAAGTGAGGACCGATGCCGAAGACCGAAGCCGAGCTTTACGCCTTTCTTGCCGACCTCGGCATCTCCGTCTCGACGGTGCGCCACCCGCCTTTGTTCACGGTCGCCGATTCGCAGGCGCTGCGCGGCGAAATCCCCGGCGGGCACACCAAGAACCTCTTCCTCAAGGACAAGAAGGACAATTTCTTTCTCGTCACCGTCGGCGAGGAGGCGGAGGTCGATCTGAAGCAGATCCATCATCTGATCGGCGCCGCCAGCCGCGTCTCCTTCGGCAAGCCGGAAATGCTGATGGAGCTGCTCGGCGTCATTCCGGGCGCGGTCACCGTCTTCGGCCTGATCAACGACACCGCCGGCCGGGTGAAGGTGGTTCTCGACCAGGAATTGATGAGCCACGAGGTCATCAACGGCCATCCGCTGACCAATGAGGCGACGACGACCATCGCCGCCGCCGATCTCGTCAGATTCGTCGAGGCAACCGGCCACGATGCTGTTATCTTGAAAGTCTCGGCTTGATCGCCACATGGAGGGCGAAACCGAAATCCGACAATGACGCGCCGCGCCTTCATGCCGGCGGCGGCGCGACCGAAAGGGCGACGACATGAGTGACAACAACCCGTTCAGCGGCTCATTTGGCGGCAATGCCGGCCAGTACGCCCAATCCGTCCAGTATGGCGGCGGCGACCGCGCCAAGGTGTCGCTCGGCGAGGCGCCCTCGGCCGCGGATCTCATCAAGGACACCACGACCGCGACATTCGCGGCCGACGTCATCCAGGAATCGCGCCGCCAGCCGGTTCTGGTCGACTTCTGGGCGCCCTGGTGCGGTCCCTGCAAGCAGCTGACGCCGCAGCTCGAAAAGGCGGTCCAGGCCGCCGGCGGCAAGGTCAAGCTGGTCAAGATGAACATCGACGACCATCCCTCGGTCGCCGGCCAGCTCGGCATCCAGTCTATCCCCGCGGTCATCGTCTTCAAGGACGGCCAGCCGGTCGACGGCTTCATGGGCGCGATTCCGGAAAGCCAGATCACCCAATTCATCCAGAAGGTCGGCGGCAAGGGAGGCGGCGGCGCGCCGCAGATCACCGACGCGTTGGCCGCGGCCGCCGAGGCGCGCGGGGCCGGCGACGTCCAGGCCGCGGCCGACATCTATGACGCGATCCTCGAGCAGGCGCCCGAAACCGTCGAAGCGATCGCGGGCCTGGGCGAGATCCTGTTCGAGGCCGGCGACAGCGAAGGCGCCGAGGCGGTGCTGGCGAAGGCGCCCGAGGACAAGAAGGACGCGCCGGCGATCGCCGCGCTGCGCGCCAGGATGACGCTGGCCGCGGAAGCGGCGGCGCTCGGCAACCCGGCCGAGTTCGAGCGCCGGCTCGCCGCCGATCCGAACGATCATCAGGCGCGCTTCGACCTGGCGATGGTCCAGAACGCGCGCGGCGAGAAGACGCAGGCCGCCGACAACCTCTTGGCGATCGTCAAGGCCGACCGGACATGGAACGACGACGGCGCCAGGGCGCAACTCTTGAAGTTCTTCGAGGCGTGGGGGATGGCCGACGAGGCGACGCTTGCGGCGCGGCGCAAGCTCTCGTCGTTGCTGTTCTCGTGAGCGCTTTGCCGGCTTTGTCGCCGGCCCCTTTTGGTAAGGGGCTTGCGCGAAGCGGCGGCTGCGCCAGATAGGGGGCAGTGGCTTGCCCTGCCGACAAATGGTTGAATAGGCAAGCCGCGCCAGAGGAGGCAGGTTTGGGGAGATCGCAGGTTTGACACGCTGGCCGGCGACGCTCTTGAGGGTTGAAGCGCAGGCGGAGGGTTGAAGTGCAGGTCGGAAACGCCCGCTATCGGCTCGCGAGGGATCTGCCGTCGACGATCCCGGTGTTTCCGCTCGCCGGAGCGCTGCTCTTGCCGGGCGGCCGCATGCCGCTCAATATTTTCGAGCCGCGCTACCTGCAGATGATCGACCAGGCGATGGCCGGGACCCGGCTGATCGGCATGATCCAGCCCAGCCTCGACGGCGCGCTGCGCGGCGACGGCGAGCCGGAGCTGTGCAGCGTCGGCTGCGCCGGGCGCATCATCTCGCTCGCCGAAACCGGCGACGGGCGCTACCTGATTTCGCTGCAAGGCGTCTGCCGCTTCCGCGTGACGCAGGAACTGGCGGCGAAGACACCGTTCCGGCAGTGCCGGATCGCGCCGTTCCTGACAGATCTCGAGGAGGACCAGGCCGCCGCCGAGGTCGACCGACCGGCTCTGCTCAAGGCGTTCCGCGCCTATCTGCAAGCCAATGACCTCGAAGCCGATTGGGAAAGCGTCAGCCGCGCCGAGAATGGAATGCTGGTCAATGCGTTGTCGATGATGGCGCCCTACGGGCCGGCCGAGAAGCAGGCGCTGCTCGAAGCGGCGGACCTGAAGACGCGCGCCGAGACGCTGATCGCCATCACCGAAATAACGCTGGCGCGCGAGGATGAGGATTTTGGCTCGAGCCTGCAGTAAGTGCGCTGATATTCAGGTGATGCCGGCCTGACCTGGATCTCAACACACTTAAGCCTATGGAGTTGGGTGCGATGGCGGCGGATGGGCGTGACGGACGGAAAGCCACGGTCGACCCAAGACTGCTGGAATTGCTCGCTTGCCCGCTGACCAAGGGACCGCTGACCTGGGACGAGGAACGCAGCGAGCTGATCTCGCGCGTGGCGAAGCTCGCCTATCCGGTGCGCGACGGCATCCCGATCATGCTGCCTTCGGAAGCGCGCACGATCTCGGCCGATGATATGCCGACGCCGCCGCGGCTGAGCGGGCCGTCGTGAGTGGCGGTGTCCTCATAGGTGCAACGACGTAGGTCGGCGATCCTTCGCGCCCCCCTCTGTCCTGCCGGACATCTCCCCCACAAGGGGGGAGATTGGATTTCGCGCCGGCTTTCGCCAATCTCCAACATTGCAAAATGGGCGGGGCGCCGAAGCCGCCGATCTCCCCCCTTGTGGGGGAGATGGCCGGCAGGCCAGAGGGGGGCGCTGTCCCGCCGACATCAAAGTTCTGCATCGCGGCGACACCGCAGTTGGGCTCCCGCTTCCTCGTACCGCCTTCACTGAAAATTCCGCCCCTTCGGCATGACCTGCTGCGCGGCACCCGACAGGGTCTCGATGTCCTGACGAACCGATAGCCCGCGGTTCGCGGGAGCGGTGTCCCCAGCTGGCTGATGCTCGATGATGGGCGGCCGCAGAAGCACGCTCAGCCAGGGGGTCAAATCCTCGATCCTGTCGGCGACGATGTGGATGACGTCGGATTCCTGCTGCAGCTTGCCGGTGACGCGGATGAAGCGCGCGCCCATGACGACCGAGCGGAAGCGGTCGAAGACGCGCGGCCAGATGATGACGTTGGCGATCGCCTTTTCATCCTCGAGCGTGAGGAAGATCGCGTTGCCCTTGCCGGGGCGCTGGCGCACCAGCACCAGGCCGGCGACGGTGACGCGACGGCCGTCGCGCACCGACGGCAGGCGGGCATTGGGCGTGATGCCGGCGCGGGTGAGCCGTTCGCGCAGGAAGGCGACGGGGTGCTCCTTCAGCGACAGGCCGAGCGAGCGGTAGTCGTGGACGACATGCTCGCCGAGCGGCATTTTTGGCAGCTTCGTTTCGGGTTCCAATTCGCGTAGGCCGAGAGCGGGCCGGTCGAACAGCGGCAGCTTTTCGGCGGCGCTCCTGCCGTCGAGCGCGCGCACTTCCCAGAGCGCGGCGCGGCGGTCGAGGCCGAGCGAGCGGAAGGCGTCGGCCTCGGCCAGCCTTTCGATCTCGCCGACATCGAGGCCTGAGCGCAGCCAGACATCCCTGACCGACACGTAACCGTCGCCGCGCCGGGCGACGGCGGCCTCCATGCGCTCCTCGGACAACCCCTTGACCTGGCGGAAGCCGAGCCGCACGGCATGCGCCGTCTCGATGACGGCGCGCATCGAGGCATGGCGTTCGAGGATGCGCGAGGGATCGAAGGCGGCTTCCTCCAGCGTGCAGTCCCAGACGGAGTGGTTGATGTCGACCTCGCGCACCTCGACGCCATGGTCGCGCGCATCGCGGACGAGCTGCGCCGGCTGGTAAAAACCCATCGGCTGCGCGTTCAGGATCGCGGCGCAGAAGACGTCGGGAAAGAAGGTCTTGAACCAGCAGGAGGCGTAGACCAGCAGCGCGAAGGAGGCGGCGTGGCTTTCCGGGAAGCCGTATTCGCCAAAACCTTCGATCTGCTTGAAGCAGCGCTCGGCAAACTCCTTCTCATAGCCATTGCCGACCATGCCGTCGATCATGCGCTGGCGGTAGTTGCCGATCGTGCCGGTGCGCTTGAAGGTCGCCATGGCGCGGCGTAGCTCGTCGGCCTCGCCAGGCCGGAAGCCGCCGGCGACGATGGCGATCTTCATCGCCTGTTCCTGGAACAGCGGCACGCCGAGCGTTTTGCCAAGGATCTTCTTCAGCTCGGAGCTGGGGTAATTGACGTCCTCCTTGCCCTGCCGTCGACGCAGATAGGGATGCACCATGTCGCCCTGGATCGGGCCGGGCCGCACGATCGCCACCTCGATGACGAGGTCGTAGAAATTTTCCGGCCTGAGCCGCGGCAGCATCGACATCTGCGCGCGCGACTCGATCTGGAAGACGCCGAGCGTGTCGGCCCGCTTGATCATGGCGTAGACGCGCCTGTCCTCTTCCGGGAGAGTGGCGAGCACGTAGGGTCGTCCAAACAGATCCCGCGCTTCCGGATAATGATTGGTGAGCAGGGTCAAGGCGCGCTTCAGGCAGGTCAGCATGCCGAGCGCCAGCACGTCCACCTTGAGGATCTTCACCGCGTCGAGATCGTCCTTGTCCCACTCGACCATCTTGCGTTCCTCCATCGCCGTCTTGACGATGGGCACGACCTCGTCGAGCCGGTCGCGGGTTATGACGAAGCCGCCGACATGCTGGGAGAGGTGGCGAGGAAAGCCCATGATCTCGTTGGCGCGCTCCAGCACCTGCCGCGACAGCGGATCGGTACGGTCGAGGCCGCCGGCATTGGCCTCCCTTTCGCCGAGCTCGGAGGTCGACCAGCCCCAGATGGTGCTCGACAGCGCGCTCCGGACATCTTCCGAGAGACCCATGGCCTTCGCCACCTCGCGCAGCGCCGAACGGCCGCGATAGCTGATGACGGCGGCGGCAAGCGCGGTGCGCTTGGCGCTGTATTTGTCGTAGATATAGGCGATGACCTCGTCGCGCCGCTCATGCTCGAAATCGACGTCGATGTCGGGCGGCTCGTTGCGCTCCTCGGAGATGAAGCGCTCGAACAGCGCGTCGATCCGGTCGGGCCCGACTTCGGTGATGCCGATGCAGAAGCAGATGACCGAATTGGCCGCCGAACCGCGCCCCTGGCAAAGGATGTTCTGGCTGCGGGCGAATTTCACGATGTCGTAGACGGTCAGGAAATAGCGCGCATAGTTCAGCCGCTCGATGAGGGCGAGTTCTTCATCGATGCGCTGCGTGACATGGTCAGGAACACCTGCGGGATAGCGCCTTGCCGCCCCTTCCCGCGCCAGGCGTTCGAGCTCGGCCTGCGGCCCGAGACCGGATTCGGTCGGCTCGTCCGGATAGTTGTATTCGAGGTCGCTGAACGAGAAGGTCAATTCATCGGCGAAGCGCAGCGTTTCCGTCAGCGCTTGCGGGTAGCGGCGGAAAAGGCGCGCCATCTCCAGCGGCGGCTTCAGATGGCGCTCGGCATTCGCCATCAGCTCAAGCCCGACCTCGGAAACCGGCGTGTTGAGGCGGATCGCGGTGAGCACGTCCTGCAGCGGCCGGCGCTCGGCGGCATGATAGAGCACGTCGTTGGTCGCCATCAGCGGGACGCGCGCCTGTTCGGACATCGCCGCCGCCTGCTCGATGCGGAAGCGGTCGCTGCCGCCATAATCCGGCGCCACAGCCAGCCGGAGCGCCGCGCCGAAACGATCTTTGAGCCGGCTAATGAGCGTCAGATTGCCTTCCGCGCTGCCCGACAGATTGGGCAGGACCGCCAGCGACATCCGATCGCCCCATTCGAGCAGATCGCTGAGCTCAAGCAGCGTCGCGCCCTTCTCGTTCTCGTCACGCAGATTGGCTTGGGTCAGCATGCGGCAGAGATGCCCCCAGCCCTTGCGGTCCTGCGGGTAGGCAAGAATGTCCGGCGTGCCGTCGCGGAACACCAGGCGGCAGCCGGGGTGATAGGCCTGCTTCTCGACCTTCGCCTGCTGCCAGGCGCGCACGACGCCGGCGACCGTGTTCCTGTCGGCAAGCCCGATCGAGGCAAAGCCGTAGAATTTTGCCGTCACCACCAGCTCTTCCGGCTTCGAGGCGCCGCGCAGGAAGGAAAAGTTCGACTGGATGCCGAACTCGGCATAGGGGATGACGGTCAGCGCGTTCATGCGAAGACCCCATGCATGAACCAGCGCGGCGCGGCCTGCGCGGCGCTGCTGTAGAGGCCCTGGCGGTAGAGCCAGTAACGGCGACCCTCGCTGTCCTCGATGCGGTAATAGTCGCGGGTCGGCGCCGCCTCCTCGCCGGGCAGTTGCCGCCACCATTCGGCGGCGATGCGCTCCGGCCCTTCGGCGCGGGCGACGCGGTAGAGCGCGCGCCGCCAGCGGAAATTCATCGGCGGGCCCTCGGGGATCTCGGTCGCCGGCACCTCGATCGGCTCCGGCAAGCGGAACAGCCGCACCGGTCGCTCCGGCGTGTAGATGGTCATCGGCGGCGCCGAGCGGTCGGACCGGTTCGGCGGCATGCGCCTTTGCGGCGCTTCCGCGAAAGGCACTGTGGTCACGGCGCGCTCCGGCAGATGGCTTTCGACGACGACCGGCTTCAGCACGGCGGCCTCGCCAAGGCGGGCGCGGATGCGGTCGGCGAAAAGGGCGATGTCGGCGTCATCGTCGTCCGCTTCGCCGGCAAGGTCACCCTGCAGCATGTCGAAAGCGGCGACTGAAAGCACCGACAGCCGCACGAGGTCGAAGCCGAAGCCGGCATCGATGTTTTGTTCCAGCGCGGTCAGCCGCTCATGGAACAATCTTTTGATCAGCATCGGCTCGCGCATCGGACGCGAGGTGCCGACGGCGATGCGGCTGACGGCGCCGTCGACGCGGAAGAGGAGAAGCGCCAGCGCCCTTGCGCCCTCGCCGCGGCGCTCGAGATCGGCCTTCAAGGCGATCGCCAGCCGGCTCACCAGCCGCTCGATATCGTCGGTGAGCATGACCGGTTCGGCAAGATGGCGCTCGACCGAGAGCGGCGCCACGGGAAGGCGCGGCGACACGGCCTCGTCGAGGCGGCCGAGCGCCTGGTCGAGCCGCAGCAGCAAGCTGGCGCCGAAGCGGCGGGCGAGCGGCGCGCGGGGCGCCGCCATCACCGCGCCCGCCGTGCGCAGGCCGACGCTCTCCAGGCTGACGCGGGTTTCCGGCGCGATGCGCAGCGCCGAAAGCGGCAGGGGCGAAAGCAGCGCCTCCTCCTCGCCGAGGGCTACGATGCGGTCGCCGTGGAAGCGCGCCGCCGCCCAGGCCGCCCCCGGCGTCGAGGCCAGTCCGGCGCGGACATCGAAACCCTGCTGGAAGAAGCGAGAAAGAATCTCGTCCTGCATGGCGCGCTCGCCGCCGAACAGATGCGTGCAGCCGGTGACGTCGAGGAACAGCCCGTCCTCGCCGTCGATCGCCACCAGCGGCGTGTAGCGGTCGCACCAGTCGGCAAGGCCTTCGAGCAGGCGGCGGTCGGCTTCCGCGTCGGCTTCCACCACGTCGATCGAGGGATGCATGGCGCGCGCATCGGCAATGCCCATGCCGCGCTTCAGCTTCAGCGCCTCAGCCCGCTCGTCGAGGGCTGCGATGCGCTGGGCGTTGCTGTCGCGATGGCTGATCACAAGCGGTGGATGAGGCGGGGGCAGGTGATGCGAGGGCCGCGAACGCCAGGACCGCCCCAGACGCTGGCGCAGGATCCGCTCCGCGCAGAGGTACGGGAACCACAGCGACAGAATTCTCTGTTCTTTCTGCAAAAGCGTGCTCATCGGGGTTCCACTCCAGTGTGAATTGTCCGGGCAGGGCCGTGCGGCTCTTGCCGATATCGACGGTGAAGGCGGGGCGGCCGATCGAGCCGGCGAGCGGGCCGGCGACCGTCTCGCGGCTGGCTGAGGGGGCGGCCGAAACGATGAGGCGCACGGGCGCGGCCGTGGGTTCGGCCTCGCCGGCCTGGCGCAGCAAAAGCACCGGGCGGCCGGCGCTTTGGGCGCGGGCGTGCAGCCGCCGCGTGGCGGTAAGGTCGAGAAGCCGCTGGCTGCCGCGGATCTCGAGGATGACGGCGGCGAAGGCCGTCATGCGCGCGGCCTCCTCGGCGATCCAGAGCGCGTCGAGCAGCTTCGGCGCCTCGGAAAACAGCAATTGCTCCGGCGCGATGCCGAACAGGGCCTGGAGCCCGCTCGCATAGGGAAAGCCGGCCTCGCGAAAGATCTCCGCCGTGCGGATCCCGCGGAGCGGCCGGCCCGGCTTGTCCCTGAGGAGCAGGCTGATGAGCGACAGCGCGAAGCCGGCGACGGCGCCGGCATCACGGGTCTCCAGCCCATGGATTTCGCTGAGCGCCGCCTTGGGCAGGCCGCCGCCAAGGGCGGTATCGAGGCGCTCGATGCCGGTGTGCAGGAAAGCATCCGGCGAGGCCACCGCGAGGCCGCGCCGGATGATGTTGGTCTCGGGGGTGATGCCCGACCGGGCGACATAGACAGGCCCGCCGCGTGCCGGCGCCTCAAGGCGCTCGGGCAGCGTTCCCTCGATTTTCGCGATCTGGCGGCGCAGGGCAAAAACAGTTTCCCGCGCCACGGCGCTCATCGCCATGACGTTCACTTCCGGCAGCAATTGTTCCTGTTATGTTCTTATAGATTCCAGAGGACCCCGGAAGAGTCAAGCGGAGTCGCAAGGAATTTATTCCTTGAAATCGATAGGGTATCCATCACGCCTTGGAGAGGTGCTCCGCGCTGGCAACCGCCAGCGCTACAATAGGCAAGTGTTTTCCGGTACCACTTGCAGAACCCGGATGCCAACCTCGATCACTAGATGGACCTCGTTGACGAACTCGGTTTTTGGGAAAAGCAAGCGCTCCGTATTGACTTTCAATCCCGTCACAAGAGCATCGCTCTCCATCAGCACATGCAAAGTTACTCCATCAACGCCGGCTGCGTGCTGCTCGTCCATCGTAGGCATGCGCAGTGCGTCAAGCAGGGTTTTAATCCGTCCGTCGATGTCACCAGCTTGCGTAATGAGATTGCCAGGATCTTCTTGACGCAAGAAGAGAACGCTTAGGTCGCAGGCCAAATGGAGTGACTTTCTAACCAGCGGAACATATTGACTTTGGCCGACTGGAAGTTCTCCGAATAGTGGAACGTAAGCCCCGGGGTAAAATTCGTTAGCTTTCCTCGGGGACAATATGCCGCTTTCGTCCACCGCTAAGCCAATCTGCGGTCCATTCGGGTTCGGCGCCCATCCGACATTCTGTAATACATTTAGCGCTCTGCTAGTTTCCCATAAGGTCTTCAGTTGAGGACTAATGGCCTCGCGAATTTTGAAGACCTCTTTGGTCTTGGATTTGTTGCCGCTCGCCGAGAGCTGCCCCTGGTAGACGAGAGTGAATTTCATAACGCCCACAATAGGCGCAGACAGGTTGCGAAGCCAAATGTCTTGGCGTGACCATTGGCGAGCCTTTATTCCATCGCCCCAGAAGCAGCCAGCCCGCCGGCTCATTTGCCTCAATCGGCGCGAAAGCCTATATGCCGGGATCAAAGGAAATTTCATGGCCCGCATCTACAAGACCCGTACCTGGCACGACCAACTCTCGCCGTCGATGGAGGAAATGGAGCTTCTGGCTCTGGAGGCCTACGCCCATCTGCCGGAAGAGTTCCGCAAGCTCACCGGCGAGATCGTCATCCAGATCGCCGACTTCCCGACCGACGAGATCATGGACGACCTGTCGCTGGAGACGCCCTTCGACCTGCTCGGCCTGTTCGAGGGACGCGGCATCGCCGAGCGCTGGAACCCGCAGACCGGCGAAGGGCCGAACCGCATCACGCTCTACCGCCGCGCCATCCTCGACTACTGGGCCGAGAACGAGGAGACGCTGGGCGACATCGTCACCCATGTGCTGATCCACGAGATCGGCCACCATTTCGGGCTCTCGGACGACGATATGGAGCGGATCGAGGAAGCGGCGGAGCAGGCTGCGGCAGGCTAAAGCAATTCCAGGAAAAGTGTGTAACGGTTTTCCGTCCGGAATTGCGCCAAAGCAAAGGGATAGAGCAGTTCTGCGTTTCCGAGAAACGCTGAACCGCTCTAGACGCCCGCCCTACGCGCTCAAATATGCAGCGCGTGCCCCAGCGCCTTCAGCGCCGCTTCCTGGAAGCCTTCGCCTTGCGTCGGGTGCGCGTGGATGGTGCCGGCGATGTCCTCCAGCCGCGCGCCCATTTCGAGCGCCAGGCCGAAGGCCGCCGACAGTTCCGACACGCCCTGCCCGACCGCCTGGATGCCGAGCACCAGATGGTTGTCGGCGCGGGCGACGACACGGACGAAGCCGTCCTCGCCCTGCTTGGTCATGGCGCGGCCGTTGGCGGCGAAGGGAAACTGCCCGACCTTGATCTCCCCGGCGAGCGCCTTCGCCTCTTCCGGTGACAGGCCGGCCGTGACCAGCTCGGGATCGGTGAAGCAGATTGCCGGGATCGCCCGCTTGTCCCAGCTTCGTTTGTGGCCGGCGACGATCTCCGCCACCATCTCGCCCTGCGCCATGGCGCGATGCGCCAGCATCGGCTCGCCGGTGACGTCGCCGATGGCGTAGATGCCGCGCATCGAGGTCCGGCACTGGTCGTCGATGCGGATGAATTTTCCCGCCCTGTCGAGATCGATCTGCTCCAGCCCCCAGCCATCGGTCAGCGGCTTGCGGCCGACCGTGACTAAAATCTTGTCGGCGGCGAGCTTGGCGTTCTTGCCGTCGGCCGTCTCCACCAGCAGCGCGTCGCCCTTGCCCGCCTGTCCCTGGGTCGACAGCCCCTTGGCCTTTGCCTCCGTCATCACCTCGATGCCAAGCTCGCCCAGACGTTTGAGCACCGGCCTGGTCAATTCCGCATCGTACTGCGCCAGCACGCGCGGCAGCGCTTCGACCACGGTGACATGAGAGCCCATCTTGGCGAAGGCCATGCCGAGTTCCAGCCCGATATAGCCGCCGCCGACGACGGCGAGCGTCTTCGGCATTTCGTTGAGCGCCAGCGCCTCGGTCGACGAGATGACCGCACCGCCGAAAGGCAGGAACGGCAATTCGACCGCGGCCGAGCCGGTGGCGATCACGACCGTCTCGGCGCGGATCACCTGCGTCCCGGTCTCGGTCTCGACCTCGACGGTCTTGCCGTCGCGAAACGTCGCCCAGCCATGCACGGTCTTGACCCTGGCCTTCTTGAGCAGACCGGCGACGCCGCTGTTGAGCCGGCTAACGATGCCGTCCTTCCAGGCGACGGTCTTGACCAGATCGAGCGCCGGCGCCGCAACCTTGATCCCGAGCGGATCCTTGCCGCCGGCCATATGCGCGATCTTCTCGAACTCCTCCGCCGCGTGGATGAGCGCCTTGGAGGGAATGCAGCCGACATTGAGGCAAGTGCCGCCCGGCTTGCCGACTTCGACGATCACCGTATCGACGCCGAGCTGGCCGGCGCGGATGGCGCAGACATAACCGCCGGGACCGGCGCCGATGACGAGCAGCTTGCAGGAGATCTCTTTCATGTCGACTGCTTCCTCTTGGCGAAGGCCGCGGCGCATCTTTTCCTTCTCCCCTTGTGGGAGAAGGTGGATCGGCGCGACAGCGCCGAGACGGATGAGGGGTGTTCCAGCGGAGTGAGACGTCGGCGTTCCCTGGAGCACCCCGCATCCGTCGCCTGGGGCGACACCGTCTCCCACAAGGGGCGCAGGGGGAGCCCCCCTCCCGGCGCCGCAACGTTCGCGATCGATCCCATCGCGTCAATCCACGAAAATCAGCGCCGGCGTCTCGAGCAGCGCCTTGATGCGCTGCACGAACACCGCGGCGTCCCAGCCGTCGATGACGCGATGGTCGAAGCTGGACGACAGGTTCATCATCTTGCGCGGCATGAATTGCGTGCCGTCCCACACCGGCCGTACCATCATCTTGTTGACGCCGACGATCGCCACCTCCGGATAGTTGATGACCGGTGTCGTCGCCACGCCGCCCATCGCGCCGAGCGAGGTGATGGTGATGGTCGAGCCGGAAAGCTCGTCCCGCGTCGCCGTACCGGACTTGGCCGCCTCGGCCAGCCGGTTGACCTCGGCGGCGCAGTCCCACAGGTCGCGCGCCTCGGCATGCTTGACCACCGGCACCACCAGCCCGCTGGGCGTCTGCGCGGCGATGCCGATATGGATGCCTTCATGCTGGTGGATGATGCCCGCATCGTCGTCGAACAACGCGTTGAGGTTCGGCTGGTCGGCGATCGCCTTGACCATCGCCCGCATCAGGAACGGCAGCAGCGTCAGCTTGGGACGGTCCTGCCGCTTCTCCTTGTTGAGCGTGGCGCGCAGCTCTTCCAGCGCCGTGACGTCGATCTCCTCGACATAGGTGATATGAGGGATGCGCGATTTGGCGAGCGACATTTTCTCGGCGATCTTGCGCCGCAGGCCGACGACCTTGATGTCCTCGACGCCGTCCTTCTGGGCAAGGCCGGTGGCGCGGGCAAGCTGCGGACCGCGCGCCAGGAAGGCCTCGATATCCTCATGGCTGATGCGCCCGGCCGGCCCGCTGCCGGCAACCTGGCGAAGGTCGATGCCGGCTTCCTTGGCGCGCAGCCGCACAGCCGGCGAGGCCAGCGGCTTTTCGCCTTCGGCGCGCGGCGCGCCGGTGACGGACGCCGGGCGCGTGCCTTTCGGCGTCGCGACCGGAGTCGACACTTTCGCCGCCGGCTCCGCCGGCTTCGGCGCCGCTTTTGGAGCGCTCATGGCCGGTTCGGCCTTCGCCTCATCCGGCTTGGGCGCCGCCCCTGCCTTCGGCGCGGCCTCGGCGGTGGCGCCCTTCATATTGCCTTCGCCGGCCACTTTCAGCCGCACGATCGGCGAGCCGATCGCCACCGTATCGCCGATCTCGGCGCCGAGCCACAGGATCTCGCCGTCGACCGGCGACGGGATCTCGACCGTCGCCTTGTCGGTCATGACGGCGGCCAAGACGGCGTCCTCGCGCACCAGGTCGCCGATCTTGACATGCCATTCGACGAGCTCGGCCTCGGCGACGCCTTCGCCGACATCGGGAAGCTTGATCACATATTCGCCCATCGTCCGACCTCCCTCAGGCTTCCATGGTCTCGACGAGCGCGCGCCCGACCCGCGCCGGGCCGGGGAAATACTCCCATTCCTGCGCATGCGGATACGGCGTGTCCCAGCCGGCGACCCGCGCCACCGGGGCTTCCAGATGGTAGAAGCAGTTCTCCTGCACCAGCGCGACCAGCTCGGCGCCGAAGCCGGAGGTGAGCGTCGCCTCATGCACGACGACGCAGCGCCCGGTCTTCTTCACCGAGGCGACGATCGCGTCGAGGTCGAGCGGCAGAAGCGTCCTGAGATCGATGATCTCGGCATCGATGCCGGTCTCTTCGGCTGCGGCCTCAGCGACATAGACCATGGTGCCGTAGGCTAGAACCGTGACCGCCGCGCCTTGCCGGCGGATCGCCGCCTTGCCGAGCGGGATCGTGTAATGGCCGTCGGCGACCTCGCCGAGCTCATGCTTCGACCACGGCGTGACCGGCCGGTCGTGATGGCCGTCGAAGGGGCCGTTGTAGAGCCGCTTCGGCTCGAGGAAGATGACCGGATCCGGGTCCTCGATCGCCGCGATCAGCAGCCCCTTGGCGTCGTGCGGATTGGACGGCACCACCGTCTTCAGCCCGGAGACATGCGTGAACAGCGCTTCCGGGCTCTGGCTGTGCGTCTGGCCGCCGAAAATGCCGCCGCCGGTCGGCATGCGCACCACGATCGGGCAGGTGAAGTCGCCGTTCGAACGATAGCGCAGCCGCGCCGCCTCCGAGACGATCTGGTCATAGGCCGGATAGACATAGTCGGCAAACTGCACCTCGACGCAGGGCTTCAGCCCGTATGCGGCCATGCCGATGGCCGAGCCGACGATGCCGGATTCGCTGATCGGCGCGTCGAAGCAGCGGCTCTTGCCGTATTTGGCCTGCAGGCCTTGCGTGCAGCGGAAGACGCCGCCGAAGAAGCCGACATCCTCGCCATAGACGATGACGCGCTCGTCGCGCGCCATCGACACGTCCATGGCGTCGCGAATCGCCTCGATCATGGTGCGTCTCGGCATGGTCAGACCCCCGCCTGCTGGCGCTGGCGCCTGAGATGCGGCGGCATCTCGGCGTAGACGCCTTCGAACATGTCGCGCGTCGACGGCTTGCCGCCCGCATGCAGCGTGCCGTGGCTTTCGGCCTCTTTCTGCGCCGCGATCACGGCCTCGAGAATCTCGGCCTCCGCCTGGGTGTGGCGCTCCTCCGACCACACGCCCTTGTGGATGAGATGGTTCTTCAGCCGGATGACCGGGTCGCCGAGCGGCCAGGCGTCGGACTCGGCCTTCGGCCGGTAGGCGGAGGGATCGTCCGAGCTCGAATGCGCGCCGACCCGGTAGGTGACAAATTCGACCAGCGTCGGCCCGAGATTGCGCCGCGCCCGCTCGATCGCCCATTTGGCCACGGCATGGACTGCGAGATAATCGTTGCCGTCGACGCGCAGCGACGGGATGCCGAAGCCGAGGCCACGCGCGGCGAAGGTGCCGGAACCGCCGCGCGCGATGCCTTGGAATGTCGAGATCGCCCACTGGTTATTGACCACGTTGAGCACGACCGGCGCCTTGTAGGTCGAGGCGAAAACCAGCGCCGCATGGAAATCGGATTCCGCCGTCGAGCCGTCGCCGATCCAGGCGGCGGCGATGCGCGAATCGTTGGAGATCGCCGAGGCCATCGCCCAGCCGACCGCCTGGATGTACTGCGTCGCCAGATTGCCGGAGATCGAGAAGAAGCCATGCTCCTTCGACGAATACATGATCGGCAGCTGCCGGCCCTTCAGTGGATCGGCCTCGTTGGAATAGATCTGGTTCATCATCGTGACCATCGGGTAGCCGTCGGCGATGAGCAGGCCGGCTTGCCGATAGGTCGGGAAATTCATGTCACCGGGCTGCAGCGCCTTGCGGAAAGCGCAGCTCACCGCCTCTTCGCCGAGATGCTGCATGTAGAAGGAGGTCTTGCCCTGGCGCTGCGCCATCTGCATGCGCGCGTCGAAGGTCCTCAGCGTCATCATGTGACGCAGGCCTTCGAGCAGTTCCTCGTCGCTGAGCAGCCCCGCCCACGGGCCGACGGCCTCGCCGACGCGGTTGAGCACGCGGATGATGGAGAAGGCCATGTCGCGGATGGTGCGCGGATCGACGTCGATCTCCGGCCGCGGCACCGAGCCGGCCTTGGGAATGGTCACATTCGAGAAATCGGGCGTGCCGCCGGGCCGAACCTCTGGCTCGGGCACATGAAAGCGCAACATTCCAGCATCGGCCATCAGCTCACGTCCTCCAATGTTGCCGGTGCGATATTTGCACATCCGCGCCGCCATTTCATCGGGCGAGATTGCGGCCGTCCTCCCGGCCACCGGCCTTTGAAGACTGGCGCGGCGCGCGGCGACAAGATGCAGATATGGCGGCGAAATTTCTTGTCGATGTTTTCAGGCGCCGCGCAATTTGGGACAAGATTGCGCAGGGTTTCCCGCCAGATAAGCAATTAGCGGGTGGCGAGGGCTTGGCGCGGTCTTCCCTTCTCCCCTTGTGGGAGAAGGTGGATCGGCGCGATAGCGCCGAGACGGATGAGGGGTGTTCCAGCGGGGTGAGACGCCGGCTTTCCCTGGAGCACCCCTCATCCGTCGCCTTCGGCGACACCTTCTCCCACAAGGGGAGAAGGAGAGGCCGCTGGTTCGCTCACCCGCCCCATGCTAACTCACCCCGCATGGCACAGAAGAAAGGATACGAGGTCGATTCGTGGCTCGCGAAGCCGGACCCGGCCATGGGGATCGTCCTGCTTTACGGTCCCGACCGCGGCCTGGTCGCGGAGCGGGCGAAGACCTTTGCCACGAAGACCGGCCTGCCGCTCGACGATCCGTTCTCGGTGGTCAAGCTGGACGGCGCGGAGGTCGACCGCGACGAAGGCCGGCTGCTCGACGAGGCGCGCACCGTGCCGATGTTTTCCGACCGGCGGCTGCTCTGGGTGCGCAATGCCAGCGGCCAGAAGGCGCTGGCCGACGACATCAAGGCGCTGACGACCGAGCCAGCGCGGGACGCGATCATTCTCATCGAAGCCGGCGACCTGAAGAAGGGCACGGGCTTGCGGGCCATCGTCGAGGCTGCCGGCAACGCCATTGCCTTGCCCTGCTATGCCGATGAGGCCCGCGACCTCGATACCGTGATCGACGACGAATTGCGCAAGGCCGGCATGTCGATGGCGCTCGACGCCCGCCAGGCGCTGCGCCGCAATCTCGGCGGCGACCGGCTGGCCTCGCGCGGCGAGATCGAGAAGCTGGTGCTTTACGCCCACGGCAAGAAAGAGATCGATGTCGATGACGTCAACGCCTTGTCGGGCGACGTCTCCGGCGCCTCATTCGATGATGCCGTCGACGCCATGCTCGACGGCAAGGTCGGCGATTTCGACGTTGCGTTTACCCGGCATTGCCAGTCGGGCGGCCACCCTTTCCTGGTGCTGTCCTCGGCAATGCGGCAATTGCAGGCGATGCAAGTCATGCGCAGCCAAATGGAGACCGGCGGCCGCAACGCCGCCTCGGTCATCGCAGGCGCCCGCCCGCCCGTTTTCTTCTCGCGCCGCAAGCTGGTCGAAAAGACGCTCGAGCGTTGGAACAGCGAAGCGCTCGGCCGCGCGCTGAACCGGTTGCAGACGGCGGTGCTGCAAACGCGCAAGCGCCCGGATTTGTCGGAAGCGCTGGCAAGGCAGGCGCTGCTTGGGGTTGCGGTGGAGAGCGCGCGGCTGGGGCAGCGGTAGGCGATTGGCCAATCTCCCCCCTTGTGGGGGAGATGGCTGGCAAGCCAGAGGGGGGCGCTGTCCCGCCAGCGTCTCAGCTAACCAACGCAACGGCTCACTGCGTTTCAAAATTTGGACCAAGTACGGGTTAGGTCAGCATTCCTTCGCGCCCCCCTCTGCCCTGCCGGGCATCTCCCCCACAAGGGGGGAGATCAGCTGTCACCACCGCTTTCGCCAATCGCCCCCGCCGAGAAGGGCCGCCCCAACGGCCAGCCCTGTCTCAGCTATCACCAATATATCAGGCGTATCCGTCCTTAACCCAAAACTTCATTAGCCGGCAAAATACCGTTGCACCTCAACGACCTACCGCTCGTCCTTCAGACGCCGGCAGAGTTCGTCGAGCTGATCCAGCGTGCGATAGTTGACCCGCAGCGTGCCGCCCTTGCTCTTGTGCTCGATGCTCACGATCATGCCGATCGTATCGGTCATCAGCTTTTCCAGCGCCAGCGTGTCGGGATCCTTCTCCGGCGTGCTCGCCGCCGACTTCGTCTTGGCCGGCGTCGGTCCGGCGGGCATCTGCGCCAGCGCCTCGGCCTGGCGTACCGAAAGCCCTTCCTTGACGATGCGCCTGGCGAGGCCGGCCGGATCCTCGGCGGTGACCAGCGTGCGGGCATGACCGGCCGACAGATCGCCGTCGACCAGCATGTCATGGATGACATTGGGCAGTTTCAGCAGCCGCAGCGTGTTGGCGACATGGCTGCGGCTCTTGCCGATCACCTGGCCGAGATCGGCCTGGGTGTAGCCATGCTCGTCGATCAGTTGTTGGTAGCCTTGCGCCTCCTCGACCGGGTTGAGGTCGGCGCGCTGCACGTTCTCGATGATCGCCAGCTCCAGCGCCGTGCGGTCGTTGACGTCGCGCACAATGAGCGGGATCTCCGTGAGGCCGGCGCGCTGCGCCGCCCGCCAACGCCGCTCGCCGGCGATGATCTCGTAGCGGCCGGGTTGCGACGGCGACGGCCGCGCCACCACCGGCTGCACCACGCCATGTTCGCGGATCGACTGGGCGAGGTCGGTGAGCTCGACGTCGCCGAAATGCCGGCGCGGGTTTTTCGGGTTCGGGCTGACGAATTCGATCGGGACCTTGCCGTCCGCCACGACCGCGGTCGGCTTTTCCGGCGCCGCCGGGCGGTCGATCTCGCCGATCAGCGCAGCGAGGCCGCGGCCCAGTCTTTTTCTCGATTGGTCTTCGCTCATTGTTCTGTCCAGATCGTTTCGGAATCGAATCGGCTATTCGTTAATGGAATTCGGCCAGGCCACGCGGCTCAGGCCGCGCGCAGCTTGCGCTCGCGGCGGATCACTTCGGAGGCGAGCTGCAGATAGGCCTGGCTGCCGGAGCATTTGAGATCGTAAAGGATCGCCGGCTTGCCGTAGGAGGGCGCTTCGGAAACGCGCACATTGCGTGGGATGATGGTCTCATAGACCTTGTCGCCCATATGGGTGCGCACGTCCTGGACCACCTGGTTGGCGAGGTTGTTGCGGCCGTCATACATGGTGAGCACGATGCCCTGGATGGTGAGATCCTGATTGATCGTGCGCCGCACCTGCTCGACCGTTTCCAGCAATTGGCTGAGACCTTCGAGCGCGAAGAACTCGCATTGCAGCGGCACGAGAACCGAATCGGCCGCCGCCATTGAGTTCAAGGTCAAAAGGTTGAGCGACGGCGGGCAGTCGATCAACACATAGCCGAAAGGCGCCGCTCGCTCGGCGGCGGCGCGCAGTGCGTTGCGCAGGCGCAGCACCCGGTCGGGGGCCGAGGCAATCTCCATCTCGATGCCGAGCAGGTCGAGCGTCGAGGGAACAATGGACAAGCCCGGCACCGCGGTCGGCACCGCGGCCGCTTCCAGCTCCAGCTCGCCGGTCAGCACGTCGTAAGACGAGACGGTGCGATCCTTGCGGTCGATGCCGAGGCCGGTGCTGGCGTTGCCCTGCGGGTCGAGGTCGACGATCAGCACGCGCTCGCCGATCGCGGCCAGCGCCGTCGCCAGGTTGATGGCCGTGGTGGTCTTGCCGACGCCGCCCTTCTGGTTGGCGACGGTGATGATACGCGGTCCAGTTTTCATGGGTTTATGCCAGTAATTCATTGCGGGGTCGCCGGACGCAGATCGGTGATTTCCAGGATGATGCCGTGAGGATCGGTCGTGCTTGGATGTTCTACCAGATCGAAGGCCCAGCGGTGAGCGCTTTCTTCCACTTCGGCCCGATAATCCCGGCCTTTGTGGAAAAGCGCGCGCGCCCCTTTCGTCAGCCAGGGTGCCGCAAGATCCAGCAGGTCCGGAAGCGCGGCCAGGGCGCGAGCGGTGACAATTTCAGGTTCGGAAACAAAGGCATAGCTGTCATCGATACGCCGGGCCAGCACACGCGCCGGCAGGCCGAATTGGCCAATGACCGATTGCAGGAACGACGCCTTCTTGCGGTTGCTTTCGACCAGATCGATCGAGGCGCCCGGCCGCTCCGCCAGCAGGAAACCCAGCACCAATCCGGGAAAACCGCCACCCGAGCCGAGGTCCACCCAGCGCTTGGCCGCCGGCGCGATTCGCCCGAGCTGGGCGCTGTCCAGGATGTGACGGCGCCAGACGTCGTCCAGTGTCGACGGCGCCGCCAGATTGATGCTGCGGTTCCATTTCAGGAAGAGCTGCTCGAAGGCTTGCAGCCGCTCGAATGTTTCACGTGAAACTGGGCCTGCCGCTTTCTGCAGGTCTTCCCAGCCGCTCACGCCACGTCCCTTCGCGCGGCGAGCTCGGCGTTGCGGACATGGGCGACAATCACGGCAAGCGCGGCCGGCGTCATGCCTTCCATCCGCTGCGCATCGGCGATCGAGCGCGGCTGGCGCGACTTCATCTTCTGCTTCAGCTCGTTGGACAGGCCCGGCACATCGGAGAAGTCGATGGTCTCCGGAATGAGCCGCGACTCCTCATGCCTGATCTGCGCGACGTCGGCTTGCTGGCGTTCGAGGTAGACGGAGTATTTCGCTTCCGTCTCAAGCCGCTCTCTGGTCTTGCCGTCAAGCTCAGCAAAGCGCGGTTCGACGCGGGTCAGCCAGGCCATGTCGACGCCGGGATGAGCGAGCAGCTCATAGGCCGAGCGCCGCACGCCGTCCTTGTTGATCTCCAGCCCATGCCGCGCCGCTTCGTTCGGCGTGAAGGTAATCGACTTGGCCAAGGCGCGGGCGTGGTCGAGCTTTCCGGCAATCTCGCCAAAGCGCTGCAGGCGCTCCGACGATGCAATCCCGAGTTTTGCCGCCAGCGGCGTCAGTCGCTCGTCGGCATTGTCGGCCCGCAGCGAAAGCCGGAACTCGGCCCGCGAGGTGAACATACGATAAGGCTCGGCGATGCCGCGGCTGGTGAGGTCATCGACCATCACGCCGATATAGGCCTCGGTACGGCTGAGCACGACCGGATCGCCACCCGACGCCTTGCGCGTGGCATTGATGCCGGCAAGCAAGCCTTGCGCGCCGGCCTCTTCATAACCGGTGGTGCCGTTGATCTGCCCGGCCAGAAACAGACCACTGACGCGCTTCGTCTCCAGCGTTGTCTTGAGCTCGCGCGGATCGACATGGTCGTACTCGATCGCGTAGCCGGGCTGCAGCATCGTTGCCTTCTCCAGCCCTGGGATCGTCTTCAGGATATCGAGCTGAACGTCTTCCGGCAGCGACGTCGAGATGCCGTTCGGATAGACGGTGTCGTCGTCGAGGCCTTCCGGCTCGAGAAAAATCTGGTGGCCTTCGCGGTCGCCGAACTTGACGATCTTGTCTTCGATCGACGGGCAGTAGCGCGGCCCAACGCCTTCGATCGAGCCGGAATACATCGCCGAGCGGGTCAGATTGAGGCGAATCAACTCATGCGTCGCCGGCATGGTGCGGGTGATGCCGCAATGGATCTGCGGATTAACGATCCGGTCGGTCATCAGTGAGAACGGCACCGGATCCTCGTCCGCCGCTTGGCTTTCCAGCGAAGTCCAGTCGATGGTGCGACCGTCGAGGCGAGGGGGCGTCCCGGTCTTCAGCCGCCCGAGCTTGAAGCCGGCACGAGCCATCGTCGCGGAAAGCCCGTGGCTTGCCTGCTCGTTCATGCGGCCGGCGACGATCTTCTTCTCGCCGATATGGATCAGACCGCGCAGGAACGTGCCCGTCGTCAGCACCACGGCGCCGCAGGCGAGGCGCCGATCGCCGGAAACCAGCACGGCCGCGACCCGCCCGTCTTCAATCTCGAGATCCAGCACCTCGCCCTCGACCACGTCGAGATTGGCCTGATCGCCAATCGCGGCCTGCATGGCGAGGCGATAGAGCTTGCGGTCGGCCTGCGTGCGCGGGCCGCGCACGGCGGGGCCCTTGCGGCGGTTGAGCAAGCGGAACTGGATGCCGGCGGCGTCGGCGACGCGACCCATCAATCCGTCCATGGCGTCGATCTCGCGCACGAGATGGCCCTTGCCCAGGCCGCCGATGGCCGGGTTGCAGGACATGATGCCGATCGTGTCGAAACGCAGCGTCACCAGCGCGGTCCTGGCGCCGGCGCGCGCGGCGGCACTGGCCGCTTCGCATCCGGCATGGCCGCCGCCCACCACCACCACATCATAGTGATTGGTCATTTCAAGAATCCAGTTTCAGAGATTTGTCCCGACACATGTCCCCGACGGCCTTCGCTGTCAAGGATACAGTGGCGGGAAGCGCATCAGCGCGAAGCGTCGGCGCCGCCCCTCATCCGCCTGCCCGTCCCCCGCAGCAGCTGCGCTGCAGCTGCGGAGGGTGGACCGGCACCTTCTCCCCGGTAGAACCAGGGCAATCGCATATTGCGGCGCCAGCCCCCACTCCGGCCGCTGCGCGGCCACCTCTCCCCCATGTTCATGGGGGAGAGGAAACCCCAGCTTTTCAAGGACGCGACCTTGGCGGTTG
>NZ_JBZEGV010000030.1:0-68110 GCF_058312955.1 Mesorhizobium sp. LEGMi-168a | reverse complement strand
GCGAACGGACCGAAGCTCCCCATGGCTTCCATCGCCGTCCACAAGAATGGTTCCGTTCTCCTGAGCCCCTCCGAACGCGGGATTATGGTGCAGCCGTCCCGAGCGGCGACCGGATATGAGGTGGTACGGGTCAGCCATGGCTGCCGGTACTGGGAATGGGCGCAACTGGATACCGTCGACAACCACAAAGGCCGTCAACAATGGTGACCACACCCCTTGACCTTCAACTCATCATATGAGGGGAGAAGGGAAAGGCGCTACATCCTCACCCTATCCGCCTTCGGATCATACATCGGCTTCAGCGATGCTTCCGCGGCAAAACGCTCGCCGGCGATCTCCACCTCGTAGGATGAGGCCAGCACATCCGCCTCGCTCTCGCCCTTGCACGGCACATAGCCGAGCCCGATCGCGCCGCCGAGATGGTGGCCGTAATTGCCCGAGGTGATCGGGCCGACGATCTTGCCGTCGCGCAGGATCGCCTCGTTGTGGAAGAGCAAGGGCTGCGGGTCCTTGAGGCGGAACTGCACCAGACGGCGTGACAGGCCGGCTTCCTTCTTCCGCAGCACCGCGTCCCGGCCGATGAAGTCGGCCTTGGCCGTCTTCACCGCGAAGCCGAGGCCGGCTTCCAGCACATTGTCCTCGTCGGTGATGTCGTGGCCGAAATGGCGGAAGGCCTTTTCGATGCGGCAGGAATCCAGCGTATGCAGCCCGCAAAGTTTCAGGCCGACATCGGCGCCGGCCTCCGCGATCGCTTCGAAGACATGGGCCGCCTGCTCGGTCGAGACATAGAGCTCCCAGCCCAGCTCGCCGACATAGGTGACGCGGTGGGCGCGGGCCAGGCCCATGCCGATCTCGATCTCCTGAGAAGTGCCGAACGGATTGGCTTCGTTGGAGAAGTCGTTCGGGCTGACCTTCTGGATCAGTTTTCGCGCATCCGGACCCATCAGGCAGATGACGGCTTCGGCGGCGGTCACGTCGGTGATGACGACGAACTCGTCGGTGACGTGTCGTCTCAGCCAGGCGAGATCGCGCTGCAGGGTGGCGCCGGGGACGACGAGGAAATAGGCCGTGTCCGAAAGCCGGGTCACGGTGAGGTCGCTTTCGATGCCGCCCTTGGCGTTGAGCATTTGCGTATAGACGATCTTGCCCGGCGCGACGTCCATGTCGTTGGCGCAGAGCCGCTGCAGGAAGGCACAGGCATCGCGGCCCTCGACGCGGATCTTGCCGAAGGAGGTCATGTCGAACAGGCCGACGCCGTTGCGCACGGCGAGGTGCTCTTCGCGCTGGTTGTCGAACCAGTTCTGCCGCTTCCAGGAATAACGGTATTCGCGCTCCTGTCCTTCGCGGGCAAACCAGTTGGCGCGCTCCCAGCCGGCGACCTCGCCGAAGACGGCGCCGCGCGCCTTCAGGTGCTCATGTAGGGGCGAGCGGCGGATGCCGCGCGAGGTTGCCATCTGGCGGTAGGGGAAATGGTCGGCGTAGAGCAGGCCGAGCGTTTCGGAGACGCGCTCCTTGAGGTACCGGCGGTTCTTCTGGAACGGCTGGGCGCGGCGGATATCGACCTCCCAGAGGTCAAAGGGCGCTTCGCCATCGTTGATCCATTGCGCCAGCGCCATGCCGGCGCCGCCGGAGGAGACGATGCCGATCGAATTGTAGCCGGTCGCCATCCAGTAGCCGGAAAGCTCCGGCGCTTCGCCAAGGTAGTAGCGGTCGTCCGGCGTGAAGCTCTCGGGACCGTTGAAGAAGGTATGGATGCCGGCCGTACCCAGCATCGGCATGCGGTTGACGCCCATTTCCAGGATCGGCTCGAAATGGTCCATGTCCTCCGGCAGCTGGTCGAAGCAGAAATGCTCGCGGATGCCGTCCATGCCCCAAGGCTTTGCCACCGGCTCGAAGGCGCCGAGCATCATCTTGCCGGCGTCCTCCTTGTAGTAGGCGCACTCGTCGGGCACGCGCAGCACCGGCAGGCGGGTGAGGCCGGGGATCGGCTCGGTGACGAGATAGAAATGCTCGCAGGCGTGCAGCGGGATGGTGACGCCGTTCTGCCGCCCCAGCTCGCGCGCCCACATGCCGGCGCAGTTGATCACGATATCGGCCTCGATCGTGCCCTGGTCCTCGCCCTGCGCCCAGGAGACGCGGGAGACGCGGCCGTTTTTTGTGTGGACCTTGGTGACCTTGACGTTCTCGATGACGGCAGCACCGCGCTGCCGCGCGCCCTTGGCCAGCGCCATGGCGATGTTGGCGGGATCGCATTGGCCGTCGAGCGGCAGATGCACCGCGCCGACAACATCCGACACATTGAGATGCGGATACATCTCCTTGACTTCGCTCGGCGAAATCTCGCGCACGTCGACATCGAAGGCGCGGGCCAGCGAGGCCTGCCGGTAGATCTCGTGCTTGCGCTCCTCGGTCAGCGCGACCGTGATCGAGCCGACCTGGCGCATGCCGGTGCCGACATCGGTCTCGGCTTCGAGCTTGACGTAGAGGTCGGCCGAGTATTTCGCCAGCCGGGTCATGTTCTGCGAGGCGCGCAACTGGCCGATCAGGCCGGCCGCATGCCAGGTCGTGCCGCAGGTGAGCTGCTTGCGTTCGAGCAACACGATGTCGGTCCAGCCGAGCTTGGCCAGGTGATAGGCGACCGAGCAGCCGGAGACGCCGCCGCCGATGATGACCGCCCTCGCTTTGTTAGGAATGGCTTTGGTGGGGATGGTCATGCGGCCTCGCGGCGGTAGTTCGAAGCGAAGCGGCGCACGCGAAGTGCTGCTTCCCGAAGGATGGGTTCAGGCTGGCATAGGCTGATGCGGATATGGCCGGCGGCGGCTTCGCCGAAGCTCGAACCGGGCATGACGCCGACCTTTTCCTTGTCGAGCAGCGCCCAGGCGAATTTCTCGTCGTCGGGCTCGACGGCGGAGACATCGAGCATGACATACATGCCGCCTTCGGAGCCGCGCACGATAACTTCATTTGTGCCGCGTATGGCGTCGAGGAAGATGGCGCGGCGCGCGGCGTAGCGCTCGGCGATCTCCTTCACGCCGTAATGGTTTTCCAGTGCCTCGGCGCAGGCGATCGAGATGAAGGCCGGCAGGCCGTAGGTTGTCACCAGGTTGAGGTCGGTCATCAGCGCGATCATCGCTTTCGGCCCGGTCAGCCAGCCCATGCGCCATCCAGTCATGCCGTGGCTTTTCGACATCGAATTGATGACCAGGGTGCGCTCCGCCATGCCGGGCAGCGAGCGCGGCGAGATGTGCTCGCCGCCGCCGAGCGTCCAGTAGACTTCATCGGACAGCAGCCAGAGGTCGTGCTCCTTGCAGATATCGGCCAGCTGCTCGAGCCGTTCGCGCGAATAGACAGCACCCGTTGGGTTGTTCGGCGTGTTGATCAGGATGGCGCGTGTGTTGGGCCTGAGCGCCGCGCGGACCATGTCGGCACGCGGCTGGAAGCCATCCTCGGCCGGCGTTTCGACCACGGTGAAGCTGGCGCCGGCAGCACTGAAGGTGTTGGGGTAGGTGGCGTAGTATGGCGCGACGACGATTGCGTGATCGCCCGGGTCGAGCACGCCTTGCACCGCGGCATAAAGTGCACCCTGGCCACCAGCCGTGGCAATGACCTCGTCGGGCTCCGTCAGGATGCCTGTGCAAGCGGTGGAGGCCGCCGCCATCGCCTTGCGCAGGCGCGGCAGGCCGGGGAGAGGGGTGTAATGGTGATTGCTCTCGCGGACGGCATTGACGCAGGCCTCGATCGTTTGCGAAGGCGTGTCGAAGTCATGGTCGCCGACCGAAAGCACGATAACGTCTTCGCCCGCGGCTCTGCGGGTCCAGGCGGCGAAGTGGACTTCCCAGCCATCCTTGCCCGAGGGCACGATGCCGGTAATGCGCTTTGATGGTTTTGGCATCAGGCTTTCAACCTTTCATTCTTCGGATCCCAGAGCGGCTCGTCCTTCTGCACCACGGCCCTGAAGCGGTCGCCGAAGATCTCGACCTCGACCGCAGTGCCGGGCTCGGCGAGATCGGTGCGCAGCATGCCAAGCGCGATCGATTTGTCGATGCGATGGCCCCAGCCGCCGGATGTCGTCTCGCCGACGATCCTGCCGTCATGCCAGAGCGTCGACATATAGGGCGCGTCGCAATCGCCGGGGTTTTCGACCACCAGCGTGACGAAGCGCTTCTTCACGCCCTGCTGCTTTTCGTTGAGCAGCGCCGCCTTGCCGCGGAAGTCGAGCTTGTCCCATTTGACGAAGCGTTCCAGCCCGCCTTGCAGGATCGAATAGTCGGTCGACAGATCGCCCTTCCAGGCGCGGTAGCCTTTTTCCAGCCGCAGCGAATCCAGCGCATACATGCCGAACGGCTTCAGGCCATGTTTCTGGCCGGCGGCCCAGACGGCGTCGAAGACCGTCAAAGTGTCGGCTACCTTGGTGTGGATTTCCCAGCCGAGCTCGCCGGCGAAGGAGACGCGCACCAGCTTTGCCCAGCGTCCGGCGATGCTTGTTTCCTGATGCGTCAGCCAGGGCAGCTTTAGGTCCGCATCGCAGACCTCGGCAAGGATAGCGCGCGAATTCGGACCGGCGAGGATTTGCGTGGAATATTCCTCGGTGCGATCAGTCAGCATGAAGCCAGCATCGGCCGGCATGCGTGCCTTCAGCCATTCAAAGTCGTGCCACTGCGCCACAGCCGCGGTGATCAACGTCATCTGATCCTCGCCATGCCGTACCACCGACATTTCGGTGACGATGCGGCCCTTGTCGTCGGCGAAGTAGACGAGGCCGATGCGGCCGGGCTTCGGCACAAGGCCGGTGACCTGCAGCGCCAGCCACTCGGCGGCGCCCGGGCCTTCGAGGTTGAAGCGCGAGAAGCCGGGCAGGTCGAGGATGCCAGCGGCGTCGCGCACGGCCAGGCATTCCTCGCGCACGCGGTGCTGCCACGGCCCGTCGCGGCGGAAGGTCAGTGTCGCTTCCTCCGAAATGTCGTCGCCGGGCTTCGTATACCAGGTGGCACGTTCCCAGCCGTTATAGGCGTCGAACTGGCCGCCAAGCGCCTTGATGCGGTCATGCAGCGGCGACAGCTTGCGATTGCGTCCCTCCGGCCAGGCGTGGCGCGGGAACTGGATGGCGTATTCGTTGCCGTAGATCTCCATGCCCTTGGCGACGCAATAATCCGGCGCCGAGGCGAATGAGGTGAAGCGGCGCGGGTCGCAGGACCACATGTCCCATTCGGTCTGGCCCTCCGTCACCCATTCCGCCAGCACCTTGCCGGCGCCGCCGCCTTGCGCGATGCCGAAGGTGAAGACGCAGGCTTCGAAAGCGTTCGGCACGCCGGGCATCGGCCCGATCAGCGGGTTGCCGTCCGGCGCATAAGGGATCGGCCCGTTGATGACCTTGGAGAGGCCGGCGGTGCCGAGAATCGGCACGCGGGCGACCGCATCGGCGAGATAATGTTCCAGCCGGTCGAGATCGTCGGGGAAGAGCTGGAAGGAAAAATCCTCCGGCATCGGATCGTCGTGGGTCGCCCAGTGCGCGCGGCAATTGCGCTCATAGGGGCCGAGATTCATGCCGGTCTTTTCCTGGCGGAGGTAATAGGAGGTGTCGACGTCGCGCAGCAGCGGCAGTTTCTTGCCCTGTTCCTTCGTCCACGCCGCGAGCTCGGGGATTTCCTCGAACAGGATGTATTGATGGCTCATCACCATCATCGGCACCTCGCGGCCGAACATCTTTCCGACCTCGGCGGCGCGGTAGCCGGCGGCGTTGATCACGATCTCGCAGCGGATCTCGCCATGCGGCGTCGTGACCACCCATTCGCCGTTCTCGCGGCGGACGCCGGTGACAGGGCAGAAGCGGATGATCTTCGCACCCATGTCGCGCGCGCCCTTGGCGAGCGCCTGGGTCAACTGTGCCGGATCGATGTCGCCGTCGCTCGGGTCATAGAGCGCGCCTTTCAGATCATGCGTCTCGATGAATGGATAGCGGCGCTTGATCTCGTCGAGACCGACGACATCGATGCCCATGCCCTGGTAGCGGCCCATGCCCTTGGCGCGCTGGAACTCCTGCATGCGCTCCTTGGTGTGGGCCAATCTCAGCGAGCCGGTGACGTGGTAGTTCATCGGATAGTCGACCGCTTCGGCGAGGCCCCGGTAGAGCTCGGTCGAATAGCGCTGCATGTTCATCAGCGACCATGACGAGGAGAAGGTCGGCACGTTGCCGGCGGCATGCCAGGTCGAGCCGGAGGTCAGCTCATTCTTTTCCAAGAGCACGCAGTCGGTCCAGCCCGCCTTGCAGAGGTGGTAGAGCGAGGAGGCGCCGACGACACCGCCTCCGATGATCACCACGCGTGCCGTGGTCGGCAAACCGGCCATGTTCTCCTCCAGAAATTACTCAATATACAGGCGGCGAAACTACCCAGATGACCACCGCCGGCTCGGCGCCCGGATTGCGCCAGCGGAACGGCTTGCCTTCGAAGCGGAACGAGTCGCCTTCGCCGAGCCGATGCCAGACGCCGCCGATCTCGATCTCGAAAACGCCCGACGCTACGTAGCCCGCTTCCTCGGTCGGACGGCGCGCTTCGGTCTTCAGCTCCGCGCCCGGCGCGAAGACCGAGCGCAGCATCTCGAAGCTACCGCCGAGGTCGGGCGACAGAAGCTCCTCCACCAGGCCGGATTCGCTTGTGCCAAGCGAACGGCGGCTGCCGGCGCGCACGACCACGCCGCGTTCCTTCTCGACAGGCACATCGTGGCTGAAGAACAGGCTGAGCGGCACGCCGAAGAGTTCGGCGAACGCCCGCAGGTCGCCGAGCGAAGGGACGGACAGCCCGCGCTCGACCTGGCTGACCCAGCCGACCGAGCGGCCGAGTTTCAGCGCGATTTCGGTGAGCGTCAGCCCGCGCGCCTTGCGCAGCGCGCGGAGGTCGCCGGCCAGCAGCCGTTCGCCATTGTCCTGCTCCGATGTGACAGCGGTCGAGGCCAATCGTCTCTCATGAAAAAATCTGAACAAATTTCATGAGAGGGCAAAGTCGTGAAAAAATCAAGAGGATTTTCACATGATACAAGATTTGCTTGCGCGATTTTGGCGGTTGATGCAAAGGCTCGCCGACGAACGGCGAGTGGGGCGTCCGGTCGAGGACCAGTGAGTTATCAGTGTCTGCGGATGGTCGTTGCGGAATCGAGTTGCCGGTTCCCGCCATGCGTGAAGGGACGGCCCATGCTGGAGAAGAATAACCGGATCGCCGAGGATGCGCCGATCGTCGACGAGGCGATCATTTCGCGCCGGTCCGTGCGCGCCTTTTTGCCCGACATGGTCGATGACGAAACGATCCGCGCCATCCTGACGGTGGCGGCAAGGGCGCCCTCGGGCACCAACATGCAGCCCTGGCGGGTCTATGTGACCAAGGGCGAGATCAAGCAGCGCATCAGCGACGCCATCCTGAACTCCGGCATCCGCGCCGAGAAAGCGGAATGGGACGAGTACCGCTACTATCCTGACCAGTTCTTCGAGCCCTATCTCAGCCGCCGCCGGGCCAACGGTTTCGGCCTCTACGGTGCGATCGGCATCGGCCGGCGCGAAGTCGACAAGATGCGCGCGCAGCACGACCGCAACTTCGTCTTCTTCGACGCGCCGGTTGGCATGATCTTCACGGTCGACCGGCGGCTGAACAAGGGATCGTGGATCGACTACGGCATGTTCCTGCAGAACATCATGGTCGCGGCAAGGGGCAGGGGGCTGCACACCTGTCCGCAGGCAGCCTTCGCGCCCTACCACCGGCAGATCAGACCGGTGCTCGACATTCCCGACGAGGAAGTTGTCGTCTGCGGCATGGCGCTCGGCTATGAGGACAACTCGAAGCCCGAGAATGAATTCCGCACCGACCGCGCGCCGCTCGAAGACTGGGTGACGTTCGCGGAATAGCGCCGGCCGCAGCTACAGTTCGATTCGCTAGTCCGTGCTGATATGCGCGCCGTGGCCGCTGACATGCGCACCGTCCTGCGATGTGAGCCTGAAATACGCGAGCAGCGCGCAAAGCGTGACCAAGCCTTCGGCAATGAACAGGATGCGATAGTCATTGACGCTGGCCTGGCCGCCACCTGCCAGCAATGACAACAGCGCCGCCGCCAGGCCGACGCTGATCGCCACCGCCAGTTGCCAGAGGATGTAATAAAGCGCGCTGAAGCGCGCGAGCTGCTCCGGCGCGATGTCCGAGTAGGCAAGATTGCCGGTCGAGGCCCACTGCACGGAGCGGAAGAGGCCGAAGACGAAGATGTAGGCAAGCACGATCCAGGTCGGCGTGCTTGCCTGCAGCAGGGCGAAGCCCGCGACCAGCAAGGCGGCGATCGGCGTGTTGGTAATCAGCACCTGCTTGAAGCCGAAGCGGTTGAGGATGCGCGGCATGAAGAAGCGCATCAGCAGCGACCCGATTGCGGCGACAAAGGTCAGCGATCCGGCCTGCACGGCGCTCATGCCGAAACCGAGCTGGAACATCAGCGGCAAAAGGAAGACCACCGAGCTCAGTCCGATCGTGTCGAGCCCGCCGCCGGTGAGGAAGCTGATGCGGAAGGTGCGGATGCGCAGCAGATTGAGGTCGAGCAGCGGATTGCGGGCGCGCAGGCAGTAGAAGGCCGCCACGGTGAGGATGGCTATCGCCAAACCGAGTTCGATGGCGATGCTGCTGCTTGCGGCATCCTTGGCGGCGAGCGAGTCCATGCCGAAGACGAGCAGCGCCATGCCGCTGCCGACGAGCAGGAATCCCGGAAAGTCGAAAGGCGTGCGGACCGGCTTGGTGGTCGTGGGGAACAGCGAGGCCGCAAGCAGTGCGGCGGTCAGCGCGATCGGTATGTTGATGTAGAAGATCCAGCGCCAGGAAACATAAGTGGTGAGCGCGCCGCCGACCAGCGGCCCGACCAGAGGTCCGGACTGGCCGGCGAGCGAAATGTACATGTTGATCTTAAGCGTGCGGTCGCGCGGGAAGCTCGACAGGATCACGACCTGGCCGAGTGTGCCCATCAGCGCGCCGCCGAAGCCTTGCAGCGCGCGCGAGCCGACCAGCATCCAGATGTTTTCCGACAGGCCGCAGAGCGCCGAGGCGCTGGCGAAAACCAGCAAGGCAAAGCAGTAGACGTTGCGCAGGCCGAAGCGATCGGCCAACCAGCCGCCGAGCGGCATCGTGACGATGAGGCTCGCGACATAGACGGTGATCAAAAGGCCGAGCTGGCTAGGCGGACGATCGAGGCTTTCGCCGATCCCCGGCAGCGCGGTCACCACGACGTTCTGGTCGAGGCTGGTCATGAACACGCCGCAGGCGACGGTCGCCGGCAACAGCATCGACGGACCCTCCGCCGGAGCAAAGCGGGTCGTGGCCGTCGCCGAAGTCTCTACAGTTATGGAAGGGTATGGTCGAACTGGTTGCCTGGACGGGCGTTTGCCTTGGCGGGCGCCCGTGATTCCTTACCTATCGTCATTGCTGGCCCAGCGCTCAAGCAGCAGTTGTAGCCGTCCATAGTGCCAGATTGCCGGTTGGACTAATCCCTGGTTTCCCGGAATTGCCCTACTGCACCTCGTAGCCGACTTCCTCGCTGGCGTGGCACAAGGCCTTCCAGAACGAGCGCGCGAAGGAGCGGAAGACGTAGATGTCGAACTGGTCGGCGCCGCTGCGCTGGATCTGGGCGAAGATGTCGTGATGGTTGGTCGAGCGGCCAGCGCCCAGCGGGAAGGCCGGCAAGGCGAAGTCGATGGCGAAGAATTTCGCCATCACCCACTCCGCTTTCGGCCCGGCGATACGCATCGCGGTGCGGCCATGCGAAAGATCGGTGAGCGTGCCGATGGCCGGCGTGATGACGCCGGCGAAGGCTTGAGCCAGGCCCTCGGCCTCGTCGACCACGGTGAATTTCCCTGGCGCGAAGCCGAAGGCGGCGCGGCCGCCATTGCTTATGCCGCCACCGGCGCCGTCGGGGAGGGCCAGCCCTGTGACCTTGCGAATGGCATCGATCAGCTTTTTCTCCTCGCCCGGCCATGCGGCAAGCTGCAGGATCGAGCCCGGCCGCATCTCGGACAGGATGACGTCGACCCCATGCTCGAAATTGCCGTGCGAGCTGGGATGATAGACCGGCTCAAGCGGCGACAAGCGCTCGGGCAATTGGCGTTCGGGCAACTGACGCTCAACCATGCATGCGGCTCCCGTCCGGATCGTAGAAATGGTTGGAGACGATCTCGATCGGCCCGAACCGGTTGCGCAGCGGATCGGAGACGAAGGCGCGCGTGCCGTGGCGCGCCTTGCCATCCTTGACGAGGGCCAGCGCGATGTATTTCCCGAGCGCCGGCGAATAGCAGCAGGCGGTGATGTGGCCGATCGAATCGTGCGGGTTCTCTTCGTCCAGCTCCTCGACGATATGTCCGCCACCGTTCAGCGCCCGGTTGTCGAGCGCAACCACTCCGACCAACTCCAGCCGGTCGGGAGCGATCAGGCCCTCGCGGTCCATCATGGCCGAGCCGATGAAGGGCTTCTTCTTCGACAGCATCCAGTCGAGATGCAGGTCGCGCGCAGTCGTGCGGCCGTCGATCTCGGCGCCGGTGACGTGGCCCTTCTCGATGCGCATCGTGCCCAGCGCCTCGAGCCCGTAGGTGACCAGGCCGAACGGCTTGCCGGCCTCGATGAGAGCTTCCCACACCCGCGTGCCGTAGCCGGCTCCGGAATAGACCTCGAAGGCCATCTCGCCGGAGAAAGACAGGCGGCAGATCATCACCGGCACGCCGGCGATCTCGCCATGGACGATGCCCATAAAGGGGAGGGTCGCGTTGTCGACGGCAGTGCCGGTGACGCAAGAGGCGAGGATTGCCCTGGCTTTCGGTCCGCCGATCGCCGCACCCGCCCATTCGTCGGTGACAGAGGTGACGGTGACCTTCAGCTCGGGCCAGATGACGTCGAGGAAATATTCCAGATGCTGCATCACCTTGCCGGCATTGGCGGTGGTGGTGGTCATCAGGAAGTCCTGCTCGCCGAGCCGCCAGGTGGTGCCGTCGTCGAAAGCAAGCCCATCCTCGCGCAGCATCAGGCCGTAGCGAGCCTTGCCGACGGCCAAAGTGGAAAACATGTTGGTGTAGACGCGGTCGAGGAATTCCGCTGCGTCCGGCCCCTGAACGGCAATCTTGCCGAGAGTCGAGACGTCGACGATGCCGGCGCTCTCGCGCGTCGCCTTGGCCTCGCGCACATAAGCCTGCTCGATCGTCTCGCCGGCAAGGCCGTAGATCATCGGGCGGTACCAAAGGCCGGCCGAATACATGGTCGCGCCATTGTCGAGGTGCCAGTCATGCATCGGCGTCAGCCGTTCGGGCTTCAAATCGCCGAAGCGCTCCGCCGCCAGCGAGCCGATCGATACCGCCGTGTAGGGCGGGCGGAAACGCGTCGTGCCGACTTCAGGGATCGGCTTGCCGAGCGCCTCGGCCATGATAGCGAGGCCCGGCACGTTGGAATTCTTGCCCTGGTCGGTCGCCATGCCGAGCGTGGTGTAGCGCTTCAGATGCTCGACCGAGACGAAGCCCTCGCGGTGCGCGAGCCGCACATCCTCGGCAGTCACGTCGTGCTGGAAGTCGACAAAGCTCTTGCCCTTGGCCTTGATCTCGAAGACCGGCGCCGGATCGGGATCGCCGGGGACCGCCTCGACAACGGGCAGGGGCGCGGAAGACGCTGCGCCGCCGGCAGCCTGAAGGCCGGCCGCGCGGCCCTCGGCGATGGCTTCCGCGGTCGAGAAAGCGCCGGTGAAGGCGCCGGCGCCAATCCATTGCTGATTTGGCCAGCGCTGCGTCGGCTGCGGCGGCAGGAAGGCCTGCCTGGCGGGATCCCACACGGCCTTGGCGCCGGCCTGGCTGGCGAGATGGATGGTCGGCGACCAACCGCCCGACATAGCCAGGCAGTCGGCATGGATGCTGCGCTCGTCGCCGCTGAGCGCGCCGTTCATCACATCGAAGCGCTGCACCTTGAGGCCGGTGAGCGCCTTGCCGCCTTCGGTCGCGATCACGGCATGGCCGGCAAGCAGCTCGGCCTCGGCTTCGCTCGCCAGCCTGCGCATCTCGTTCGTGACGTCGCTTCGGACGTCGATGATGGCGACGACGGCGGCGCCGGCCTTCTTCAGGGCAACGGCCGAGCGATAGGCGCTGTCATTGTTGGTGAAGAGCGCGATGCGCTGGCCGGGCAGCACGCCGTATTCAACTGCGTAGCGTTCGGCCGCATGCGCCAGCATGACGCCGGGACGGTCGTTGCCGGGAAATACCAGCGGACGCTCGAAGGAGCCGGTGGCGAGAACCACTGTCTTCGCACGTATCACCCAATAGCGCTGGCGCGGCTCGCCCTTGGCCGAGGTTTCCTTGTGGTCGGTTACGCGTTCGAGCGCAGCAAGCGTATTGCCGTCGTAATAGCCCCAGACCGTCGTGCGCGGCAGCAGGCGGACATTGTCATTGCCTTCGAGCTGACCGACGATGCGTCCCGCCCAGTCGGCGGCCGGCGAGCCGTCGATGGTTTCGCCCGACCAGTTGGCCGAGCCGCCGAAATGTGCTTCGAGGTCGGCCAGGATCACGCGGGCGCCTTGGTCTGCTGCGGCCTTCGCCGCCATCAGCCCGGCCGGACCGGAACCGACAACCAGCACGTCGCAAAAGGCGTTCATGCGCTCGTAACGCGAGGTATCCGGCGCGGTGCCCGCTCTGCCGAGCCCGGCGGCGCGGCGGATGAAATGCTCGCAGAACATCCAGAAGCGCGTGCCCTTCAGCGGGCCGATCACCGGCCCCATGAAGGTCTTGTAGTAGAAGCCGGCCGACAGGATCTTGCCGCCAAGCTGGTTGAGCGCGCCGATATCCCAGGCGAGCGAAGGCGAGCGGTTCTGGCTGACGGCGACAAGCCCGTCATAGATCTCGACCATGGTCGCGGGGATGTTCGGCTCGCGCACGTCGCCGCGCAGCACCGTCACCAGCGCGTTCGGCTCTTCGACGCCGGCGGCGAGCAGGCCGCGCGGACGGTGGTATTTGAACGAGCGGCCGAACAGCGTCACGCCGCTGGCGAGCAGCGCCGAGGCCAGCGTGTCGCCGGCATGGCCGGTATAGGGCGCGCCGTCGAAGGTGAAGCGGATGGTGCGCAGCCGGTCTATGCGGCCGCCGGTCTCGGTGCGACGCGGGCTCACGGCTTGCCCTCCGTCCTGTGGCCGGCGGATTTGTGCCCGCCGCGGGCGAAGGCGGTGCTGAGGATCTCATGCGTGAGAGTATTGCGCACGACCCTCAGATGCGCGCGGCAGCCGCCGGAATGCTGCCAGATTTCATTGTGGTCGCCGGCCGGGTTCAGTCGGTCGTAGACATAGGCGTTCCAGGCGTCGAGATTCTGCGAGGCGGGCTGCGGGCGCTCGCGGTTGCCGTCGCCCTGATAAGTGAATTCGATGACGTCGCGCGGGCCGCAATAGGGACAAGTGATCAGCATTTCATAGTATCTTTTTGTTGAACCATGATCTTTTCCAAAAACCGGTTTCCACTTTTTGGGATCATGGTTTCCTAATGCAGTCGTGGATTCGCGCCCTGGCCTTTGTCGTCGATGATCAGGCCGCGATAGAAACGATCGAGCGTGAAGGGTGCGTTGAATTCGTGCGGCTCGTCCCTGGCAATGGTCCAGGCGAAGCACCAGCCGGAGGCGGGCGTCGCCTTGAAGCCGCCATAGCACCAGCCGCAATTGAGATACATGCCGGGCAGCGGTCCGGTGGTGATGATCGGCGAGCCGTCCATCGTCATGTCGCAAAGGCCGCCCCAGGAACGCAGCATGCGCACGCGCGCCAGGCCCGGGAACAGCGCCAGCATCTCGCTCATCACCTCGTCGACGATCGGCAGGCTGCCGCGCTGGGCATAGCTGTTGTAGCCGTCCAGGTCGCCGCCATAGACCAGGCCGCCCTTGTCGGACTGCGAGATGTAGAAGTGGCCCATGCCGAAGGTGAGAACGGTGTCGACGATCGGCTTCAGCGATTCCGTGACGAAGGCCTGCAGCACGTGGCTTTCGATCGGCATATGGGAAATGCCTGCCAACTGCATGACGCTGCCGGTGCTGCCGGCAACAGCAAGCGCCACCTTCTTGGCGCGGATCTCGCCGCGTGTCGTCGTCACGCCAACGACCTTGTCGCCGTCGCGCAGGAAGCCGGTGACCTCGCAATTCTCGATGATGTCGACGCCGCGCCGGTCGGCGCCGCGCGCATAACCCCAGGCGACGGCATCGTGGCGGGCGGTGCCGGCGCGCGGCTGCATCAGCCCGCCAAGGACGGGAAAGCGCGCCGAACCCGAGACGTCCAGCGCCGGGACAAGCCGCTTGATCTGGTCGACGTTCATCAGTTCCGCATCGACGCCGAGATGGCGCATGGCATTGCCTCGCCGTGCATAGTCGTCGAGCTGGGCAGGCGTATGCGCGAGGTTGAGGCAGCCGCGCTGCGAGAACATGACGTTGTAATTGAGGTCGTGCGACAGGTTCTCCCATAGCTTCATCGAATGTTCGTAGAAGCGGGTGTTCTGCGGCAAAAGGTAGTTGGAGCGCACCGCCGTGGTGTTGCGGCCGACGTTGCCCGAGCCCAGCCAGCCTTTTTCCAGCACCGCGACATTGGTGATGCCGTGTTCCTTGGCGAGATAATAGGCGGTCGAGAGCCCGTGGCCGCCGCCGCCGATGACGATCACATCATAGGACGCCTTGGGGTCCGGCTTGCGCCAGGCCGGCTTCCAGTCCTGGTTGCCGGTCAGCGCATTCTTGAGCAGCGAAAAGGCTGAATATTCCGCCATTCTTCCCATCGTCCTTTTGGTGCGAGGCGGCAGACTATAGAGCAGGCGGGAAGCGCAAAGCCAAGATTGCGCCATCGCTTTTCGACAGGCCGACTCCGATCCGCGCCGTCAACCCGCGCATGGAGACGGCTTGCCGCCCGGTATGACGGTCTTTATCAAGGGCGGAATTTTCGAGGATTTCCGCCGCGAGTCGCCCGCCACGTCATGATTTTCCGACTGCTACACCTGATCATGGTCGCCATTGTCGTCGTCGCGGCGCAGCCGTCGCCCGGCGCGATGGCGCAGGCGATCGGCCAGGGCTCCGCGCAGCTCGTCGCCGACCAGACCAAGGCCATCCAGGACCTGACGGCGAAGACCGACGGCCTGGAGAAGAAGATAAGCGCCCCCGACCAGGACGATGCCGGCCTTGTCGATATCCGCTTGCAGCTCGAGGATATTTCGCGGGCGGCGCTGAACAGCGCGCTCGCATTCCGTTCGCGCCTCAACGACATCAACAGTCGCATCGAGGTGTTGGGGCCGCCGCCGGCGCAAGGGCAGCCGCCGGAGCCCGCGGTCGTCGCCAATGAGCGCGCCGCGCTCACGGCCGAGAAGGCCGAGATCAATGCGGTGGTGGCCAGCGCGCAGAACCTGTCGATCCGCATCAGCGGGCTGGTCGACAAGATCGCCACCATGCGCAGCGAGCTTTTCCGCAGCGTTCTGACGAAACGCTACGAATTGACCGATGCGCTGAGCCCGCAGGCTTTTTCCGACGCGCACGACCAGTTCACCGGCCTCTACAAGGCGGTGGCGTCCTGGCTCTCCTTCGCGTTGAAGTTCAAGTTCCAAGCCATGCTTGCGGCGACGCTGATGGCGCTGGTGCTGGCAGCCGTGCTGCTAATCGGCGGCAGGCGCCTGTTCGGCCGCATCTTCGAGGCCGATCCTTCGGTCGAAGAGCCGTCCTACCTCAGCCGGCTTTCGGTGGCGTTCTGGTCGACATTGCTGCCGACCGTGGCGCTCGGCGCGTTCCTCGCCTCGACCATATTCTTCTTCAACTATTACAACGTGCTGCGCGGCGACATCGGCGAACTCCTCAATGCGCTGCTCGCGGTCATCGCGGTGGTGTTCTGCGTCAACCGGCTGACCAACGCGGCACTCGAGCCGCGGCTGCCGAACTGGCGGCTTATTCCGGTGGAGACCGGCCCGGCGCGCTGGCTGGTGCGGCTGACCACGGCCATGGCCGTGGTTCTCGGCTTCAACTACTTTCTGTCGGTCGTCAATGAGAAGATGGGTTCGCCGCTGTCGCTGACGATCGCGCGAAGCTTCGTCGCCACCGTCATCGTCGGCGTCATCCTGATCCTGATGGGCGTGCTGAGGCCGTTCAAAGCGCATGACGGGTCCTGGCGCCCGTGGCCGGCATGGCTTCGCCTCATTGCCATCGGGCTCGGACTGTTCACCATCGCGGCGGCGCTGCTCGGCTATATCGGCCTTGCGCTTTTTGTCTCGATCCAGGTCGTGGTCACCGGCACCACCCTGGTCACCGCCTATATCGGCTTCCTGTCGGCGCGGGCGATCGGCGAGGAGGGCGGCTTCGCCGACACTTCGGTCGGGCGCTGGCTGTCGGCCAATTCCAGCTATGAGGACACCGCGCTCGACCAGCTCGGCCTGGTGGTCAGCATCGCCATCAACCTGATGATCGTGCTGGTGTTCCTGCCGCTGATCCTGTTGATGTGGGGCTTCCAGCCCGGCGACATCGAGGCCTGGGCCTACAAGCTGGCGACGGGCGTCACGATAGGCTCCGTCACTATCTCGTTCCTCGGCATCCTCACCGGCGTCGTCGTCTTCGCCATCGGCTATTTCCTGACGCGCTGGTTCCAGGGTTGGCTCGACGGCTCGGTCATGGCGCGCGGCAAGGTTGACACCGGCGTGCGCAACTCTATCCGGCTGGCTGTGGGTTATGCCGGCGTCGCGCTCGCGGCGCTCGTCGGCATATCGGCGGCGGGCATCGATCTTTCCAATCTGGCGCTGGTCGCCGGCGCGCTGTCGCTGGGTATCGGCTTCGGCCTGCAGAACGTGGTCTCGAACTTCGTCTCGGGCCTGATCCTGCTTGCCGAACGCCCGTTCAAGGTCGGCGACTGGATCGTCGCCGGCGACATCAGCGGCACGGTCAGAAAGATCAGCGTGCGCGCGACGGAGATCGAGACGTTCCAGCGGCAGTCGGTGATCCTGCCCAACTCGAACCTCATCAACAACGCGGTCGGCAACTGGACGCACCGCAACAAGCTCGGCCGCGTCGACATCAAGGTCGGTGTCGCCTATGGCAGCGACATCAAGCGCGTCCATGCCCTTCTGCTCGGTATCGCGCGCGCGCATCCGATGGTGCTCAAGAACCCCGAGCCCTTCGTGCTCTTCGCCAATTTCGGCGCCGCCGCGCTCGAATTTGAAATCCGTGTCTTCGTGGCCGACGTGATGAACGGCAGCATCGTGCAGAACGACATTCGCTTCGCGGTTTTCGATATCTTCGAGGACGAGCACATCGAGATCCCGTCGACGCCGCGCGCCGTGGTCGAGACGAAGAAGCACGAATCGTGGCCGATCGACGACGACAAGATCGAGGCGGAATTTGCCGAGCGTGAACGGCTGGAGGCGGAGGCCGCGGCCGAGCGCGAGCGGCTCGCCAAGATGAAGCGGAAGGGTCGTAAGCCCGATCCGGGCTAGGCTTGCGCCGTTAGCGTGGACGGAACTAATGGCGACAAGGCCGCGCGAATCTCCGTCTTGCCGTATCGTATTTCGCCAACGCCCTGTTCCGCGTCGATGCGGCCGGCATTGTGGGCATCGAATAAGTCAGCGACGAGTTGGGCGTAGCTCGCACTCATGCCGCCGGCGACCAGCACAGAGATCCAGTCCTGCCGCGGCATTTCATGCGCCGCGATTTCGCGGCCGGTGATCCCGCTGAGCGCATCGGCCACGTCGACGGCGCTGTAGCGGCGCGGTCCCTCGGCGTGGACGATACGTATTGCATCCTTGCGATCCGCCAGCAGCAGATCCGCTGCGATCAGGCCAACATCTCCTGCCGAGACGGTCGGGAAAATTTTGGATATCGGACGATGCAGGCTGGCAAGCACACCGGTCTGCAAAGCCCGTCCGGTTCCACGGCCCCAGTTCTGCATATGCTCGGCCGAGCGCAGGAAAGTCAGTGCCGCGGGAAGCTTCTTAAGTTCCGATTCCAGATGACGGAAGGTGAGCGTGATGCCGGTGCCGGTCGGCAGCTGAGCGCCATAGTCCGAGATCGCCAGCACGTGCGCCGGTCGGGTCCGAGCCAGCGCATCCGTAATCGTGCCGATCGTGGATTTCATGGCGGCCGATGCATTTTCAGCCTGAACGCGGGTCGGGCAGATCACCTGCACCGCCGAAGCGTCTTTTGTTGCCTCAACCAGCGCTGGCTCATCGTCGAAGTCGGCGACGGCGATGTCGCAGCCGAGCGCCTGAAGTCCATCGGCCTTCGAGAGATTGCGAACAACCGCTCTGACCGGAACCCGATTCTCGCGTAGCGCGCCGATCGTCGCCCGCCCGATCTTTCCCGTGGCGCCCAATATCACGAACATCTCTGCATCCTTCTGTCTGATCGTGGAGCGCTGGATGCCGGATTGCGAAGGCGGCGTCGCTCAGATTTGGACGAAGGAGCGCACGAAAAGACAATGGAATCGATGATCGTGCGACCGAAGGTGCGGGCGCCAGTCACCGCTTCAGGCGGGCGAGTGCCGCTGGTGTGACGCCCAACACGCGCTTCATGCTGCGAGCCATATGGCTTTGATGGGCGAAGCCGGCCTCCAGCGCAATCTGGCTGAGCGGCATCTCGTTCTGATCGAGCAGCAACCGGGCGCGCTCGACCCGTCGGTGGATAACATATTGATGGGCCGGCACGCCGAAGCTGCGGCGAAACAGAGCCTTCAGATGCGACACGCTGATGGCCGCAACCTGCGCCAGATCATCCAGGGAAACATCCTGATCGAGGTTGGCCTCGATGAAGTCCTGCAGCCGCCGCTTCTGGCCTGACGACAGCATTTGTCCTGTCGGGATCCTTTGCGACGCCCCGTGAACCAGTTGCACGGCGAGCGCCCTGGCCAGGCTTTCGACATAGAGCCGGTCCGACGGCAGCTCGGGGTGCAGCCCGCTCGCCAGCGCCAATGCGACATGTTCGATCCTGGGGTTACGGTGCTGGAACTGCGGCTCGACGACGATCCGGTCCGGATCGATTTCGAGATCGCGGGCGGTTTGCCGAACCAGTGCCGGATTGACCCACAAGCGAAGGATGGTGCAGTCGGCGTCGTCTTCCCAGTCGCCGTCCAGCCCCGCCGGAACGATGTCTATGTCGCCATGCGACTGGACCCGCCGATGCCTCTTCCCGTCACAGCGGCAGAAGGCGTTGACGGGCGGCCCGATATGGATGCCCAGCCTGTGGTATGGCGAAGCTGGCACATGGGTCAGGCCCGCGGCGATCTTCCGGTGCTCAACCTCCACACCGATCGTTTCCAGCCAAGTACCGGCCATCGTCTGCGCCTCGCGATTATCCATCTTCGGCATCATATCGGCTTGATGGGCAAAATTAACAGGGTGGCCAGGGCGCGAGAACCAATTGTGGCATGAATGCGGCATTCAGTTGCGGTTCAGGTTACATCTCATATAAGCTCTCACGCAAAGGGCGAGAATGCCTTGCGAAATTGAACAGAGGCGGTGTGGAAACACCGGAAATTGCAATGTGGAAGTCTGTCGTTGCCGCCATCGCTTTTCTGGCCCTGGGCGGTTCGGCTTTTGCCGCCAGCGCGGTCAACAAGGACGCTCAGACGCGGACGTTGATCGTGACCGAAGGCGGCGGCAAGACCGAGCTGGCGCTGGCCGCCGGCGAGACGGTGGAGTTCTGCCAGAATGGCTGCTTCGTCACCCTACCCAATGGTGACCTCGAAGCACTGACCGGCTCTGAGACGGTCGAAATCTCGGGCGGCGTCGCCCGCATCAAGTAAAAACTTAAACATGATCGGCAAAGGCCGGGCGAATGCCTGGCCTTTTATCGTTTCCGGTAGCCGCTGCTTAACGATGACGCCGGAAATACTGTCTGCACAGCGCGCTGCAACCGGACGTTTTAACGTTCGCTCCGCCATCTCCCGTTATATCCGTTGCAAAGACGCCGACACGCGGCGTGGGGCGCAGGGCAGGGCAATGGACGCGCGGTCGGACAGGAACGCAATTCCGCTTGCGGTCGATCTCGATGGCACGCTGATTGCAACGGACCTTCTGTGGGAAGGCCTGTTCATTCTGCTCAAGAAGAACCCGCTCTATCTCTTTCTGTTGCCGCTTTGGCTGACCGGCGGTCCGGCGCGGCTCAAGCAGGAAATCGCCCGGCGCATCGACATCGATCCGGCCTCGTTACCCTACCGGGTTGAATTGCTCGAGCGGCTCCGCACCGAACATGAGGACGGCCGCAAGATCGTGCTGGCGACCGGCACGCCGCGCAAATTCGCCGAGGCGATCGCTGCCTATCTCGGCATCTTCGACCGTGTGCTGGCAACGGACGGGCCGCACAATCTGACCTCGGGCAGAAAGCGGGCGTCGCTGGTCGCCGCCTATGGCGATGCCGGCTTCGACTATGCCGGCAACAGCCGTCACGATCTCAAGGTGTTCGACGCAGCGCGCAACGCCATCGTGGTGGCGCCGGACCGCAGCGCCCAGCGCTGGCAGGCGGCGCACGGCGCCGAAACCATGCCGGCGCCGAAGCCGACGCTCAAGACCTACATCAAGATGCTGAGGGTCCATCAGTGGCTGAAGAATTCGCTGATCGCGGTGCCGATGGTGCTGTCGCATGAGTATTTCAACATCGGCATGATCTGGCAATGCGCTCTGGCCTTCGTTTCCTTCAGCGCGGTGGCCTCCGCCATCTACATCGTCAACGACTTCTTCGACCTCGCGCTCGACCGCAAGCATCTGACCAAGCGCAACAGGCCCTTTGCCAGCGGTGCGCTGTCGATCCCGTTCGGCCTCGGCGCCATCCTTGTGCTGCTCGCGATCGGCATCGCCACCGGCTGCCTGCTGCCGATCGAGTTCCTCGGTGTGCTTTGCGGCTACATAGTCGTCACCACGGCCTATTCGCTGTCTTTCAAGCGCATGTTGCTGATCGACGTGCTGACGCTCGCCGGCCTCTACACGATCCGCGTGCTGGCAGGTGCGGCGGCCACCGGCGTCGACGTTTCCTTCTGGCTGCTCGCCTTCTCGATCTTCTTCTTCCTGTCGCTGGCTCTGGTGAAGCGCTTTGTCGAATTGCGCACCACCGCCATCCCGGCCGGCGAGCGCATCGCCGGCCGCGGCTACCGCACCGAGGACCAGGAGATCGTCGCCCAGGCGGGCATGGCCTCGGCCTTCTCCTCGGCGCTGGTGCTGGCGCTCTACATGGACAGTGTCGCGGTGCGCGAGCTCTATCCGCATCCGTGGGTGATGTGGCCTCTGGCGCCGATCGTGCTTTATCTCACCATGCGCGTCTGGATCCTCGCGCGCCGCGACGAAATGCATGACGATCCGGTCGTCTTCATCATCCGCGACTGGCGCAGCCAGATCGTCGTCGCCATCGGCGCGGTTCTTCTGGTCGCGGGAGGCTGGGGCTGGTGAGGGCGGGCGGCGAACGCTTCGGCAGCTTCGGACTGGCGACGCCGCCGGCGCGCCAGGCGATCCCGGCCGACGATGCCATTGCGCTGCTGAAAAGTGGCGCGGTCAGGCCGGGCTCGCTTATTGGCTATGGTAATGGCCGCTCCTATGGCGACAGCTGCCAGAACAACGCCGGCATGGTCGTCGACATGCGGCCGCTCAACCGTATCCGTTCGTTCAACGCCGAGACCGGTGTGATCGAGGCCGATGCCGGGGTGCTGCTTTGCGACATCATTGCGCACGCCGCGCCCTACGGCTTCTTTCCGGCCGTGGTCCCAGGCACGCAGTTCGTGACGCTCGGCGGCGCCATCGCCAACGATGTCCACGGCAAGAACCATCACCGGCGCGGCACGTTCGGCTGTCATGTCGAATCCTTGACCTTGCTGCGGTCCGACGGCCGGATGTATCGCTGCTCCGACACCGAGAACGCGCGTCTGTTCCGGGCGACTATCGGCGGCATGGGGCTGACCGGACTGATCCTGTCGGCGTCGATCCGGCTGATGCGCGTGCCCTCGCTCGACATCATCGAAAAAGCGACACGGTTCCGCGATCTCGGCGAGTTCTTCGATCTTGCCGGCGCAGCCGACCAGGCCAACGAATATGCCGTTGCCTGGATCGATCAGCTTGCGGGCGGCCACGCGCGAGGGCGGGGTCTTTTGTTCACCGGCAACCACGCCGAGCGCGGCTCGCATGCCGCCTCGCAGGCCGGCGGCCGGCTTTCGGTGGCCGTGCAGCCACCTTTCAACGTACTCAACCGCCCGTTCCTGACCGTCTTCAACGCTGCCTACCGGTGGAAGAAGGGCCGCTCGTCCGATGCGCGCCATACGGGCTATCAGGGCTTCTTCTTTCCGCTCGACGGCGTTCGCGACTGGAACCGGCTCTATGGTCCGCGTGGGCTCTTCCAGCACCAGAGCGTGGTTCCCGAGGCTGATGCGCGCCGCACTGTTCCGGCACTGCTCGACGCGGCGCGGCGAGCCGGGCAGGGCTCGTTTCTCACGGTGCTGAAGCGATTTGGCGACGTCCGTTCGCCGGCGCTGCTGTCGTTCCCGCGACCCGGCTACACGCTAACGCTCGATTTCCCCAACAGGGGTGAGAAGACGCTGAAGCTGCTCATGGAACTGGACCGCATCACGGTCGAGGCCGGTGGAGCAGTCAACCCCTACAAAGATGCCCGCATGGGCGCTGAGATCTTTGCGGCGTCCTTCCCGGAATGGCAACGGCTGGAGGCGCTTCGCGATCCCGCCTTCCTGTCGAGCTTCTGGGCGCGGACGGCGAAAAAACTGGATGCGAGGCGTGGTGCTGCGGAGGCGGCGGAATAGATCGAATTTGAGTAATTCTTGGTAAATGAAGTGTTAATATCAGAGTTTACTCAAAATAATCATGTGATTTCACGAAATATTTGCAGGTTTGTAGTAGGACCGCTCAAGGGCGGGGTGGCAACAATGAAATACATCGTCTTCATTCTCTTCACGGTCATGACCAATGCCGCTGCGCAGCTCATGCTGAAGCAGGGCATGATGTCGCTGGGACCGATCTCGTTCGACGGCGTCAATCCGCTCGTCAAGCTGCTGCAGATCATCTTCAGCCCGTGGGTTTTCCTCGGGCTGTGCACCTTCGTCATCTCGATGGCCTCGCATCTCTACGTGCTGTCGAAGGTCGAGCTCAGCTTCGCCTATCCGTTCCTCAGCCTCGCCTATGTCGCGGTCGCCGTCTTTGCCTATTTCGTCTTCCGCGAGGACCTCAACGGCTGGCGCATCGCCGGCATCGCCTGCATCTGCGTCGGTACAATTCTGATCGCGCAAAGTGGGCGAGGGCATGAGGACCAGACCGCTTCCATCACCTCCGACAAGGTCGGCACTAGCGAGATCCTTCGATGAGACATGTGATTTTCGGCGGCGACGGCTTCGTCGGCCGTCATCTTGCGCCCAAGCTCGTCGCTGACGGCGAGAACGTCGTCGTCGCCGACATCGTCAAGAGCGACCTGCCGCATTATCGTTCGGTGCGCTTCATCACTTGCGACGTCACCAATCCGGCTTCGGTCGCGGCGGTCGGGCTCAGGGCCGACGACATGGTCTACAATTTGTCGGCCAAGATGCTGTCGCCGATCCAGGTCCGCGCCAAGCGGCACGACTTCTTCTTCCCGGTGAATTTCCACGGCACCGAGCACATCATCCAGGCGATGGACAAGGCCGGCGCCTCGAAGCTGGTCCACTACACGACCGACATGATCTACGGTCACACGGTGGTGCTGCCGATGACCGAGGATCATCCGGTCTCGCCGCTCGGCGAATACGGCCTGTCGAAGCTCAGGACCGAGGAGCTCGCGGCCGAGTGGCGTAAGCGCGGCATGTCGATCTCGTTGTTCCGGCCGCGCCTGATCATCGGCCCCGGGCGCCTCGGCATCCTGGAAAAGCTCTTCAAGCTGATCGACTGGAATTTGCCGGTGCCAATGATCGGCTCGGGCAGGAATCCATATCAGTTCATCTCGGTGTTCGACTGCGCCGAGGCGGCGCGCGCGGCCTGGAAGGCCGGCGTGCCGAACGAGGCCTACAATCTCGGCTCGCTCAATCCGCCGCCGGTCAAAAAACTGCTCGGCGACTTGATCCGCCATGCCGGTTCGAAATCGATCCTGCTGCCGACGCCGGGCTGGGCGGTCAAGCGCACGCTCGACCTGCTCGACCTCATGAACATGCCGATCATGGATCCGGAGCAGTATCTGATCGCCGACGAAGAGTGCGTGCTCGATGTGTCCAAGGCCGAGCGTCAGCTCGGCTGGGTGCCGCAATACCGCGACGAGGACATGCTGATCGCCGCCTACAGCGAATACCGCGCCAAGAAGGACGGCCACGCCGTCGCCACCGAACATGTGCCTGCCAAATAAAGGCGACGAAGGGGAGATTTCGAGATGACCGTCATGGCCAAGCCCGAACACACGAGCACGCACGCGCTGGTCGAAGCGCCGGCGCTGTCGCCCGCAGCAATAGCCAAGCCCGACCTGATCAGTGTCGAGCAGGCCAAGGCGATGGATGTCGCCCGCATCACCGACCTGTTCAAGGCGCATCTCAATCCGGGCCAGCTGCATTTCATGAAGCTGCTCGGCTTCCACAAGGTCAAGATCGAGCGTGCCGAGGGCATGTTCTACATCGACCAGAACGGCCGCCAGATCCTCGACTTTTTCGGCGGCTTCGGCTCGCTGGCCTTCGGTCACAACCACCCGCGCATCCTGGAGGCTCGCAAGAAATTCCAGGAGGAGAAGCGCCAGGAGATCGCCATCGCCTTCATGTCGCAATATGCGGCAGCCCTTGCGCACAACATCGCCAAATGCTCGCCCGGCGACCTCGACATGGTGTTCCTGGGCTCCTCCGGCTCGGAGGCCATGGAAGCGGCGGTGAAGCTCGCCGAGCGCGCCGCAGGCCCGAAGCGGCCGAAGGTCGTCTATGCCGAGAATTCCTTCCACGGCAAGACCAAGGGCGTGCTGGCGATCACCGACGGCCAGCTCTACCGCGCCGAGTTCAGGTTGGCGGACAATGTCGTGCGTGTTCCCTTCGCAGACATCGACGCCGTCGAACGCCTGTTCAAGAGCGATCCCGCTGTCGGCGTCATCGTGCTCGAAACCATCCAGGGCGGCGGCGGCATCATCCAGGCAGAGGCGCAATATTGGCGGAAGCTGCGTGCGCTTTGCGACCAGTATGGCGTGTTGTGGGTCGCGGACGAGGTTCAGTGCGGTTATGGCCGCTCCGGCCGCTTCTATGCCTTCGAGCACTACGGCGTCGTGCCGGATGTGACGGCGCTGGCGAAATCGCTCGGCGGCGGCAAGGCCGCGGTCGGCGCCATGATCGCCAAGCGCGACGTCTACATGAAGGCCTATGGCACGCCGAAGACGGCGATGATCCATGCCATGGCGACCTTCGGCGGCATGGGCGAGGCCTGCGTCACAGCGATCGAGGCGCTGAACGTCCTCTATGACGAAGGGCTGATCGACAATGCCGCTTCGACCGGCGAGTACCTTCTGCAGCGGCTGCAGGCGCTGAAGGAGAAATATCCGAAGATCATCAAGGACGTGCGCGGCAAAGGCTTCATGATCGGGCTCGAGTTCCACGATTTCTCGCAGACCCTGCCGATGGTGCTGCGTCCAGTGGTGAGCGTGCTCGACGACAAGCTGAAGGGCTCGCTGTCGGGCTTCGTCGGCTCGCTCTTGTTGCGCGACTACGACGTGCTCGTCGCCTTCACCGAATACAACCGCAACGTCATTCGGCTCGAGCCGCCGCTGATCTGCCAGCGCGAGCACGTCGACCGCTTCGTCGATGCCTTCGACAGCCTGCTCTCGCGCGGCATCGTGGCCATCGTGAAGGACTTCGTCAAAAGCCAGGTCCGCTGAGACAGACGATGCTGACCAGGCTGCCAGCCGCTCCCGCCAATCCGCTCGACCGGCTGACTGGAGCCGGCCTTGCCTGGGGCGAGGGGACTTATGCGCGATGGGCCGCGCCGATCGGCGCGATTACCTTCTCGCTCTATATCCTGCTCACTGCTGTGATGGCCTGGTTCATGCCCGATGCCAATTGGGACATGCTGCCCTATCTGGCGATCGCCGAAGAAGGCACTTATCCCGACCCGCAGGCGCTTCATGACTATGCCTACAGCGCGGTCAAGGAAGGCGTCTCGGCTGGCGACTACAAGACGCTGACCGACGATGGCGGCGGCTTTCGCAGCCACATGATGGAGAATGCCGCCGACTTCCACTCGCTGCTCGGCATGTACCGGATCAAGTTCCTCTATGCCGAGATCCTGTCGAGCCTCAGCCATGTCGTGTCACCGGTCGAGGCGATGCGGCTGGTGCAGGTGTTCTCGGTGCTTCTGTTCGGCGCCATCACACTGCTTTGGCTGCGCGCGGAAGGCGCGCTGGCGCTGGCGCCGGTTGCGGGCGCCATCCTGATCATGGCCGAGTTCGGCGATGCGGCACGGGCGTCGACACCTGATCTTTTGTGCTCGGCGCTGTTCCTCGGCGGGCTGTTTGCCTATGTCCGCAAGCGCGAAGTGGCGACGGCGATCCTGCTTTTCCTCGCCTTCATGGCGCGGCCGGACAACGTCGTTTTCCTGGCCATCTTCGCCGTGCTTTTGGTCACCTTCCGGCAGAAGGCGTGGGGCGCGCTCGCCGGTTTTGCCGCCTCCTTCGCCGCCTATTTCGCCATCTCGCACTGGGCGCAGCATCCCGGCTGGTGGCCGCATCTGTGGTTCTCCAGCATCGAGCAGCACTACAACATGGACGGCTTCGAACCGCCATTTTCGGTGGCGGCCTATCTCAAGGCATTCGCCGCGTCGGTGGTGCGTGCCGTAAACGTCAACAGCTGGGTCGGCGTCAGCGTGCTTGCGCTCGCCGGCTGGTATGGGCTCGACCGCGCCGGCTTGCGGCTCGACCGCCGCGCCGGCATCCTGCTCGCGGCACTCGTGCTCGGCGTGCTTGCCAAGTTCACGGTCTTCCCGATCCACGATACCCGCATCTATTTCCCCAATCTTCTGCCGCCCTTCCTGCTGTTGGCCGCGCCGCTGATGGCGCTGTGGGCATCGGCGAGCAAGGGCCGCGCCGCGTTGCAAGTCATTCCCGAAGACAAATCATAAGCGCGGTTTCCGGCCTCGCGCGCGTTCTCCTGTCGCTCGACTGGCCGGTTGGCCTGACCTTCGCTGTAGGCTTACGCTCCATGACCGCTGTCGGCCCGGTTGCCTGCCCGGCCATGACGCGCTTGACAAACCGGCGAAGGGCCGTTCAACTTGAAGCATTCACCAGGGGAGTCCCGGCAAGGGGCTGAGATACTGCTGGCTTTCGCGGCGCAGTGACCCGTTGAACCTGATCCAGTTCATACTGGCGTAGGGACGGTGCAAGCGCTTTGCGGGACTCCATGCCCGAAGACCTGTGTCGAGCAGGCAGACCAAAGCGTCCTACATCCTTCCGGCACAGAACTGGGTCTCCAATGCAGTTGAGCAAAGGAGCCTCAAATGAATGCCTTGACACCCACCGTTTCGACGGGACCACTGCCCGCCTCACGGAAGATCCACAAGGCCGGCATTATCCATCCGCAGATCGAAGTGCCGATGCGCGAAATCTCCGTTCATCCGACAGCCGGCGAGCCGCCCGTCACCGTCTACGATCCATCAGGCCCGTATACCGATCCGGCGATCGAAACGAACATTGAAAAGGGGCTTGTCCGGCTTCGCCAGGACTGGATCGCTGCGCGCGGCGATGTCGAAGCCTATGACGGCCGCCACGTCAGGCCGGAGGACAACGGATTTGCGACCGGCGAGCGGCTGACGCCGGAATTTCCCGTTCGCAACCATCCGCTGCAGGCGAAAGCCGGCAAGGCGGTGACGCAGCTTGCCTATGCGCGCGCAGGCATCATCACGCCCGAGATGGAATTCGTGGCCATCCGCGAGAACCTTGGCCGCGAGATGCTGCGTGGCAAGCTGCAACAGGATGGCGAGGCATTCGGCGCGTCGATCCCGGATTTCGTCACGCCGGAATTCGTGCGCGACGAGGTGGCGCGCGGCCGCGCGATCATCCCCGCCAACATCAACCATCCCGAGAGCGAGCCGATGATCATCGGCCGCAATTTCCTGGTGAAGATCAACGCCAATATCGGCAATTCCGCCGTCACCTCCTCAATGGCCGAAGAGGTCGAAAAGATGGTCTGGGCGATCCGCTGGGGCGCCGATACGGTTATGGACCTGTCGACCGGCCGCAACATCCACAACATCCGCGAATGGATCGTGCGCAATTCCCCGGTGCCGATCGGTACCGTGCCGCTCTACCAGGCGCTGGAAAAGGTCGGCGGCATCGCCGAAGACCTGAGCTGGGAAGTCTATCGCGACACGCTGATCGAGCAGGCCGAGCAGGGCGTCGACTATTTCACCATCCACGCCGGGGTGCGGCTGCACTACATCCCGCTGACCGTCGACCGGGTCACGGGCATCGTCTCGCGCGGCGGGTCGATCATGGCCAAATGGTGCCTGCACCATCACCGCGAAAGCTTCCTTTACGAGCATTTCGAGGAGATCTGCGACATCGCCAGAGCCTATGACGTCTCCTTCTCGCTCGGCGACGGCCTTCGCCCAGGCTCGATCGCGGATGCCAACGACAAAGCGCAATTCGCCGAGCTGGAAACGCTTGGCGAACTGACCAAGATCGCCTGGGCGAGGGATTGCCAAGTGATGATCGAAGGCCCTGGTCATGTTCCCATGCACAAGATCAAGCAGAACATGGACAAGCAGCTCGCCGTCTGTGGCGAAGCGCCGTTCTACACCCTCGGGCCGCTGACGACCGACATCGCGCCGGGTTACGACCACATCACGTCCGGCATCGGCGCCGCCATGATCGGCTGGTTCGGCACGGCCATGCTTTGTTATGTGACGCCGAAGGAACATCTCGGCCTGCCGGACCGCAACGACGTCAAGACCGGCGTCATCACCTACAAGATAGCCGCTCATGCCGCCGACCTCGCCAAGGGCCATCCGGCGGCGAAGGTCCGCGACGATGCGCTGTCACGGGCGCGGTTCGAGTTCCGCTGGGAGGATCAGTTCAACCTGTCTCTCGATCCCGAAACGGCGCGCGAGTTCCACGACGAGACCTTGCCCAAGGAAGCGCACAAGGTGGCGCATTTCTGCTCCATGTGCGGACCGAAATTCTGCTCCATGCGCATCTCCCATGACATCCGGGCCGAGGCGCAGAAGGAAGGCATGGCGGCCATGGCGCAGAAATACCGCGCCGGCGGCGACCTCTACATGCCGGTAAGCGAAGCTGAACCCAGCACGAGCGAACGATCATGAGAGTGCTGGTCAAGGGGGCCGGCGTGGCCGGCCTCACCGCGGCGTTCGAACTTGCCGGCCGCGGCGCGTCGGTCACTGTCGCCGAGTTCCGGCCTCACTTGGGCGGCAATGCCTCATGGGCCGCGGGCGGCATGCTGGCGCCATGGTGCGAGCGCGAGAGCGCCGAGCAGCCGGTGCTGGATCTCGGGCGGGGCGCCGCCGATTGGTGGGATGCTGTTTTGTCCGGCCAGGTGACGCGGGCGGGAACGCTCGTCGTGGCTGCGCCGCGCGATGCGGGTGAGCTCGACCGCTTCGCCAACCGCACCTCGGACCATCGCTGGCTCGGCGAGGAGGACATCGCTAGGCTGGAGCCCGACCTCGCCGGCCGTTTCAAGCGCGCGCTGTTCTTCCCCGGCGAAGCGCATCTCGACCCGCGCCTGGCGATCGCGGCGCTTCATGACAAACTCGTCGGCATGGGTGTCGACTTCCGTTTCGCAACCGACGGCCAAGGCCTTCCAGGTTTCGAATACGAGGTCGACTGCCGGGGGATGGCGGCGGACGATGCGGCGCTGCGCGGCGTTCGCGGCGAGATGATGATCCTACACACCCACGATATCTCGCTGTCTCGCCCCGTCCGGCTGCTGCATCCGCGTTTTCCGCTCTACGTCGTGCCGCGCGCCGATCACCATTTCATGGCCGGCGCGACAATGATCGAGAGCGAGGATGCCGGCCCGGTCACCGTCCGCTCCATGATGGAACTGGCAAGCGCCGCCTGCACGCTCCATCCGGCCTTCGGCGAGGCACGAATCGTCGAAACGAGCGCCGGTGTCCGTCCGGCCTTTGCCGACAATTTGCCAAGCGTCGAAACGCTCGGCAACGGTGTCGCGATCAACGGGCTTTATCGCCATGGCTTTCTACTTGCCCCCGCCATGGCCCGGCACGCGGCCGACATCCTGTTCAATTCCGATAAACGCGTGGGAGCTTGCGCATGAAGCTGATCGTGAACGGCGAAGCGCTCGACAGTGCCGCAGCGACGTTGGCGGCACTGCTTATCGAGCTTGACTATGAAGGCAATTGGCTGGCGACGGCCGTCAACAGCGACATCGTACACAAAGCCAACCGGGGGGAATTCCAACTGAGCGATGGCGACCGGATCGAAATCCTTTCACCCATGCAAGGAGGCTAACCATGTTCGACCTTCTTGGAACTGCGCTGCCTTCGCGCTTGCTTCTCGGCACCGCCCAGTATCCTTCGCCGGCTATCCTGGCCGATGCGGTCAAGGCGTCAGGCGCCTCGGTGGTGACGGTCTCGCTGCGCCGTGAAATGGCCGGTGGCAGGGGCGGCGAGAAATTCTGGTCGCTGGTCAACTCGCTGGGCGTGAGGATCCTGCCCAACACCGCCGGCTGTCACTCCGTGAAGGAAGCCGTCACGACCGCGAAGATGGCGCGCGAAGTCTTCGGCACCACCTGGATCAAGCTCGAAGTGATCGGCAACCATGACACGCTCCAGCCGGACGTGTTCGGCCTGGTCGAAGCCGCCCGCATTTTGTGCGAAGACGGTTTTACGGTGTTCCCGTATACGACCGACGATCTCGTCGTCGCTGAGCGGCTGCTCGGCGCGGGCTGCAAGGTCCTGATGCCGTGGTGCGCGCCGATCGGCTCGGCTCTCGGGCCGGTCAACATCATGGCGCTGCGCTCGATGCGCGGACATTTCCCCGACGTTCCGTTGATCGTGGATGCTGGGCTCGGACGGCCGTCGCACGCGGCAACCGTCATGGAACTCGGCTTTGACGCCGTGCTCCTGAATACCGCGGTCGCCAAGGCGGCCGATCCGGTCGGCATGGCGCGCGCTTTCGGCAAGGCGGTCGATGCCGGCCGCGAGGCCTTCGGTTCGGGATTGCTCGAGCCGCGCGATGTCGCCGTGCCGTCGACGCCGACATTCGGCAGGGCGGTTTTTTCATGAAGCTCGATCCGTTCTACCTGATCATCGACAGCGCTGCCTGGATCGAGCGGCTGGTGCCGCTTGGCGTCAAGCTGGTGCAGCTCCGCATCAAGGACATGGACGAGGACGGGCTGCGCGCGGAAATCGGCAAGGCAAAGGCCTTGTGCGCCCGACACCGTTGCCAGCTCATCATCAACGATCATTGGCGTCTGGCGATCGAGGAGGGCTGCGACTTCGTCCATCTCGGCCAGGAGGATCTGCAAACTGCCGACCTTCCGGCGATTCGGGCGGCCGGCGTCAGGCTCGGACTGAGCACACATGATGATGCCGAGCTGGAAACGGCCGTTGCGGCGGAGCCCCACTACGTTGCGCTCGGCCCAGTCTATCCCACCATCCTGAAGAAGATGAAATGGGCGCCGCAGGGGTTGGAACGGATCCGAGCGTGGAAGGAACGGGTCGCACCTCTTCCGCTGGTCGCTATCGGCGGCCTCAACGCCGAGCGGCTCGACGGCGTTTTCGGGGCCGGCGCCGACAGCGCGGCGGTGGTCACGGACATAACGCTGAATTCCGATCCTGAAGCGCGCACCAGGGAATGGATCGAAAAGACGGATCAATGGCGCTGAACCGAGACCCGCATGTGTTTGTCGTCGGCGGATCGGATTCCAGCGGGGGTGCCGGGATTGCACGCGATATCGAGACGATCTCCTCGATCGGCCTGCGGACCTGCCTTGCCGTTACCGCTGTGACGGTGCAGACGCATGGCGCCGTGAAGGACATCCTTCATCTGCGACCCGGCCTGGTCGCCGATCAGATGCGAGCAGCGTTGGAGGCCAACGAGGTGGCGGCCATCAAGATCGGTATGCTCGCAAACGCCTCGATCACCGCCGCTGTTGCCGGCGTGCTTAGCGAAAATCCGCAGATACCGGCAGTCCTCGATCCAGTGCTGGCTTCCTCGTCAGGCAGGCCACTGGTGGAACCGAATGCCGTCGACGTCATGAAGCGTGACCTCATGCCGCTTTGCCGTCTGGTCACGCCGAACCTCATTGAGCTGGCGGTGCTGACCGGATCGGATTTGGCCGTGGACGACGAAGAGGTGCTGCGGCAGGGGAGGCGATTGCTTGCGGACGGGCCGCAGGCGCTGCTGCTCAAGGGCGGCCATGCGGCGGGACCAAGCTCAACGGATATCCTATTGAGCCCCAACCAGGAACCTATCCACCTCGACATGCCCAGGCTTGCCGGATCGATGCGCGGGACGGGCTGCATGCTGGCCAGCGCGATCGCCGCGCATCTGGCCAGTGCGAAGTCGCTTGAGGACAGTGTGCGCGAAGCCAAGCAGCGTGTCTTCGACAAGCTCATGGAAGTTTCCGCCTGACTGCGGCGCGCAAAGGAATTCCAGATTGGCGGCATCTGGGGAAGGGTGTTCGTTCATCAGGGTCGCTCGGCTTTTTCGTAATGTCGCAAACAGGCTTCAATCGCCCCACCGCTCGGCCCTATAGTCCGCCCACTTTACCACTTTGGAGTCACGGGCATGGCAGGGTTTCCGGAAAAGGCGAAGGTCGTCATCGTCGGACTGGGCGGGATCGTCGGCGCGTCGGTCGCCCATCACCTGATCGAGCGCGGCTGGAACGATATCGTCGGCATCGACAAGTCGGGCATCCCGACGGACATCGGCTCGACCGCGCACGCTTCCGATTTCTGCTACACGACCAGCCACGATTTTCTGTCCTGCTGGACGACGCTCTATTCCATCGATTTCTACGAGAAGATGGGCCATTACGCCCGTATCGGCGGCCTCGAGGTCGCGCGCGTCGGCGACGATGGCCGCATGGACGAGATCAAGCGCAAGATCGCCTCGGCCAAGGCGTTCGGAACACGCGCGCGGCTGATCGAGCCGGCCGAGATCAAGCAAAAATTCCCGCTGATCGAGGAGGATCTGGTGCAGGGCGGCTTGTGGGACCCCGACGCCGGCCTCGTCATCCCGCGCTCGCAGACGGTGGCCGGCAAGCTGGTCGACCAGGGTGTCGCCTCCGGCAAGCTCCAGGCCTTCGCCAACACCTCGGCCAAGGAGCTGATCGTCGAGGATGGCCGCATCAAGGGCGTGGTGACCGAGCGCGGAACGATCGAGGCCGACTATGTCGTGGTCTGCACCGGCATCTGGGGCCGGCTCACCGCGGCACTGGTCGGCGAAGACCTGCCGGTCATGCCGATCGACCATCCGCTGACCTTCTTCGGCCCCTACAACGAGTTCGCCGGCACCGGCAAGGAGATCGGCTGGCCGCTGCTGCGCGACCAGGGCAACTCGGCCTATATGCGCGACACCGGCGATCCCAAGACCGCCGAGGGCGGGCAGATAGAGTGGGGCTATTACGAGGAGACCAATCCGCGTCTCTGCCACCCGCGCGACCTGCTCGAGAAGGACCAGGCGCGGTTGTCGCCCTCGCAGCGCGACCTCGACATGGAGCAGATCATGGCGCCGCTCGAGCGCGCCATGGAGCTGACGCCGATTCTCGGCGAGCTCGGCTACAATGAGGGCCATTCCTTCAACGGCCTGCTGCAGGTGACCACCGACGGCGGCCCGTCGATGGGCGAGAGCCAGAAGGTGAGGGGCTTGTGGTACGCCGTCGCCATCTGGGTCAAGGACGGCCCGGGCATGGGCAAGCTGATCGCCGACTGGATGACCGACGGCCGCACCTCGATCGACCATCATGCGATCGACTATTCGCGCTTCTACCCGCACCAGACGAAGGAAGAGTTCATCTGGGATCGCTGCACCGAGACGGCGATGAAGGTCTACAATCCGGCGGTGCATCCGCGCGAACCCTTCTCCAAGGGCCGCAACATCCGCCGCTCGCCGTTCTGGGAGCGCGAGAAGGAACTCGGCGGCTATTTCATGGAGCTTGGCGGCTGGGAACGCGCACACGGCTACGCCGCCAACGAGCATCTCTTGGAAAAATACGGCAACCGCGTGCCGGTGCGCGAGAACGAGTGGGACAACCGCCATTTCTGGCGCGTCTCCAATGCCGAGCACCTGGCGATGAGCGAGGATTGCGGCATCGTCAACCTGTCGCACTTCTCGATGTATGACGTCGAAGGGCCTGACCATGTCGCGCTGCTGGAATGGCTGTGCGCGGCCAAGATCGGCGGCGACAACAATATCGGCAAAGGCATCTACACCCACTTCCTCGACGAGGAAGGCATGGTGCGCGCCGACTTCACGGTGATCCGCATGGCCGACCGCTGCCGGGTGATCGACGGCGCCGATGCCGGTCCGCGCGACTTCCGCTACATGCAGCGTACCGCGCAGGACAAAGGTTTTGACGTCACCGTCACCGACGTGACCGAGAAGTACGTCACCATCGGCATCTGGGGGCCGAATGCGCGCACGACCCTGCAGAAGGTGGTCGAGGATCCGAACGGGCTGACGCCGGAGAATTTTCCGTTCGCCGCGATCAAGCCGATCCGCATCGCCGGCAAGGACGTCACCGCCTTCCGCATCTCCTATGTCGGCGAGCAGGGCTGGGAACTGCATATGCGCTACGAGGACGGGCTCGCGGTCTGGGACGCGCTGCGCTCCACCGGCGTCATGCCTTTCGGCGTCGAGACCTATGCCAACACGCGCCGCATGGAAAAGAGCCTGCGGCTGCAGAACGCCGATCTCTTGACCGAATACAATCTGCTCGAGGCCGATCTTGCCCGCCCGAAGGTCAAGGAGAACGATTTTTGCGGCAAGGCCAAGCATCTCGAATATCGCGCCCGCGAGCACCAGCCGGCGATGCTCTGCACGCTGGTGATGACCGAGAACACCGATTCCAAGGGCGTCGCCCGCTATCCGGTCGGCATCATGCCCGTGCTTGATCCGGCCACCGGCGAGACGCTGGTCGATGAGCTCGGCCGCCGCTCCTTCACCACCTCGGTCGCCTACGGTCCGACGATCGGCAAGAACATTGCGCTCGCCTATCTGCCCTGGGCGTATGCCCAGGAGGGTCGCAAGCTCAATGTGGAATATTTCGGCGAGACCTATCCGGTCGAGGTGGCCGGCGTCGGCTACAAGCCGCTCTACGACCCTGAGAACCTCAAGCCGCGCAGCTGAGCGCGTTCTCGTCTGAATACGCAAAAAGGCCCGGTCGACGCCGGGCCTTTTTACTTTGTTCATGCACGATTATCGCCTACCCTCGCGTCATGTCCGCTTTCGGCCGAACAGGGCATTGGCTTTCCGGCGCCGCCGCGCTGGCGCTGCTCCTTAGCCTGACCGCGCGATCGACCGCCGTGGAGTCCGTTGACGTCGAGCTGGTGCTGGCGGTCGATGTCTCGCTCTCCATGTCGCCGGCCGAACTCGAGATCCAGCGTCATGGCTATGCGGCGGCACTGACGCATGACAATGTGCTCAAGGCCATCGCCGACGGCGTCTATGGCAAGATCGCGGTCACCTATGTCGAGTGGGCCGGCACCAGATGGCAACGTGTCGTCGTGCCGTGGACGGTGATCGCCAATCGCGCCGATGCCGAACGGGTCGTCGCCCAGCTCAATGCGCATCCGCCGGACAGCGCGCGACGTACCTCAATTTCCGGCGCGCTGACTTTCGGCAGCGATCTTTTCGCCGAAAGCGGTTTTCAGGGCACCAAGCGCGTCATCGACGTTTCGGGCGACGGACCCAACAACCAGGGCGCGCCGGTCGACATCACTCGTGACGAGGTGGTGAAGCAGGGCATCACCATCAACGGACTGCCGCTGATGACACGGGGCGGCTTCAGCGGTGCCTTCGATGTCGACAACCTCGACCGCTACTACAGCGACTGCGTTATCGGCGGCCCTGGCGCCTTCATGATCCCGGTCAACGATTGGACGCAATTCCCGGAAGCGATCCGCCGCAAGCTGGTGCTCGAGCTCGCGGGTCCAGCCTCGCCACAATGGGCGGCGGAAGAGGCGGCGCACCCGCCGGTCGTGCTCGCCGACGACAGGCCGGCCGCCGATTGCCTGGCCGGCGAAAAGATGTGGCGCAACCGCGGCTGGATGTTGGACAGCCGCTAAAAGCAATTCCAGGAAAAGTGCGTAGCGGTTTTCCGTCCGGAATTGCGTCAGACAAGAGAGCGATTCCAGTAAAAGTGCGCAGCGTTTCCGTCTGGAAACCATCGCCGAGGATCGCCGGGGCGCGGGCTTGCTTCTCGCGATGGCACGATGGCAAAGTGCCGTGGGGTCGGCGCAACCACTCGAAGCGATCAAACGAGGAAAATTACAATGAAACGCCTGCTCATTCCGACCGTATTTGCGTCTCTGCTTTGCGCGGGCAGCGCCAGCGCCCAATTCTACGGCGAAGCAGCCTGCGTGCTATTCGAGAACGGGAACTTCCGCGGACGCTCGCTCGAAATGGGCCCCGACGACTCAGTCAATTTCCGGGGCGGGTTCTGGAACGACCGCGTCTCCTCGGTGCTCGTGCGCCGGGGCTGCACGCTGGTTGCCTATGAGAATTCAGGAAGGCGCGGCCGCTCGATCGAGCTCAACCGCAGGGTCCGCGATTTCGGAGGCACCGGCTGGAACGACCGCATCTCGTCGGCCGAGTGCTATTGCGACCGGTATTGAGAGCCGTCGGCTGTTTCAGGAGAAGGGCGCGCCTTATCATGTGTTCCATGGGCGGCACGTTCGAGGATCTCCGACTTGTCGCCAGCGGTGACTATCCCGCCGACGTGCCGTAGGCGGATAATCAGCAGCCGCGCCGCAGTTCAGGCGGCCAGCAACTGTTTGCGGTCGACGCGTTCCTGCTGCGGCGAGCGGGCATAGAGCTCGCGGTAGCATTTGGAGAAGTGCGAGGCCGAGACGAAGCCGCAGGCCACCGCCACCTCGACCACCGGCATCGACGACTGGATGAGCAGATGCCTGGCGCGGTCGAGCCGGATCTCGAGATAATAGCGGGCAGGGGACCGGCCCATCTCGGTGCGGAACAGGCGTTCGATCTGACGGCGCGACAGATCGACGTGGTCGGCGATCTCGATCAGCGACAGCGGTTCGGAAAGGTTCGCCTCCATCAGTTCGATGATGGTCAGCACCTTGGAATTCTGCACACCCAGGCGCGCCCGCAACGGCAGACGCTGGCGATCGGTCGGGCTGCGCACGCGGTCGGTCAACACCTGCTCGCAGACGCGGTTGACGAGGCTTTCGTCGAAGTCGTCGCCGATCAGCTTCAGCATCATGTCGAGGGCGGCGGTGCCGCCGGCGCAGGTGTAAACGTTTTGGTCGACCTCGAAGAGGTCGGCAAAGACATTGGCCTTCGGGAAAGCCTCCGAAAAGCCCGGCAGGTTCTCCCAATGGATGGCGCAGCGCTTGTTGGACAGGAGGCCCGCGGCCGCCAGGATATGGGCGCCGGTGCACAGGCCGCCGACGGCGACGCCGCGGTTGTACTCCTCGCGCAGCCAGGCGAAGGCCGACTTGTTGTGATAGCGCTCGACATTGATGCCGCTGCAGACGATCGCCATGTTCGGCCTGTCCGCCCCGGACATCTTCCTGCGCTCTTCCTCCAGCGAAGTGTTGACGGCGCATTCGACGCCGTTCGAGGCGCGCACCGGCTTGCCGTCGATGCTGGCCAGCCGCCAGCTATAGGCCTCGTAGCCGAGCATGCGGTTGGCTGAGCGCAGCGGGTCGAGCGCCGTCGCGAAGGCGATCATGGTGAAGTCGGGAACGAGGAAGAATACAAACGATCTCTTGATCGGGTGCTTTACGGCATTCACGGGAAACCTCACGCGGCCATGACGCGAACAGAATGTCGCGAACAGCATAGCGTCATCAGGAAAAACCATTCCTGTCAATCGGCTAGGCGGCTAAGTGAAGATTAAATTTGCGACACGGGTCGCAAATGGGCAATTGGTCCTAGGCCGATGCCTCTGCCATGCAACGAAAGCCCGATAAAAATGAAAACGCCGCCACGGCAAGGTCGGGCGGCGTTGAATTTCTTTCAGCGCGACGGCAGCAAATACCGTCTGAAAGCGGCTGTCTCAGGCAACGAAGCCGAGGCGAGCAGCGGCCATGGCGCCGGTCTGGCCGGGCATGGTCTTGGCGAGACGCTGACGCTCGAGGGCGGTCGTCAGGTTCATTTCGCGACGGGTGAACAGGCGGGCAAAGAGCTTCATCATCATCTCCATTTGGTTGCTCAGACGGGTCGCCTTCGCTTAATGGAGTGGGGCAGCTCGTTTTGGCTGCCGGTGATATAGGCTTGCTTCAGCGAAAACTAAATCGCAAAAACGAAGCGCTTGATATGAAAAGCGACATCAATTGCGACATCTTTGGGCGGTGTGCCCGAAATTTACCATTTTTTACAAAGCGTTAAGTGGGAAATCGCGACGCTATGCGAGTGGTTCATATGCGTCATGCGCCACCAGCATGGCTGGAAAATTTGTTTGAATACAAACAAAAAGGCCTGCCGGTCTGACGCCTCAGCAGGCCTTTAGTACTCGATGCACACTTTATCTACTTTGCTCCGGCCCAGCTTCCAACGCCGAGGCGCACACCGGTCTTGGCATCGGCGGCTTCCGGCCAGCCGATATCCTTCTGCAGTTCGATCGGCAGCGCGTGGATTGCGCGTTCGGTCTGATAGCGGGCGCGGGCCGCGCTGAATTCGGTCGCGAGCCGACCGATGGACGACAGGATAGACATCTCTTTCTCCTCGAATCGGGCTGGGAGGCGCCCGGCAATGCGTTACGTCAGGTCTGTTTCAGCTTCATTTCAGATCGATTGCAGGTCCGCGTCGGGGTCGTTTCATGGCTGCTTGTGGCAGCATCCCGCATCGATCGAGTTGACTATGCGCCCGAAGTGATGTTCAATCAAACGAAATGGGATGATCGTTTGCATCAGAAAAATTGAAGGCAAGCTCCAATGAACGCCCCACTTAACCATCCTCTGCCGCTGCTCGATCTCGATGTGCTGCGCACCTTTGTTGCGATCGCCGAGACCGGCAGCTTCACCACCGCCGCCAATGCGGTGTTCCGCACGCCCTCGGCCGTCTCCATGCAGATCAAGAAGCTGGAAGACATTCTCGGCCGCTCCGTTTTTGCGCGCGACGCGCGTTCGGTGACGCTGACCACCGATGGCGAGATGCTGCTCGGCTATGCGCGGCGGCTTTTGTCGATCAACCGCGAGGTGGTGTCGAAATTCATCATTCCCGACATCGTCGGCGTGGTGCGGCTGGGTTCCCCGGACGACTATGGCGAGCGTATCCTGCCGCATGTGCTGAAGCGCTTCGCGCAATCGCATCCGTCGATCGCCGTCGACGTCACCATCGACCAGAGCATCAATCTGCGCCGGCGCATGGACGACCGGGCGCTCGACCTCACGCTGCTCACCAATTCCTACAAGACCAGCGCGCTCGGCGCCGAGGTGCTCCTGACTGAGCCGATCGTCTGGGCCGGTGCCAAGGGCGGCTGCGCGCATCTGCGCGAGCCGCTGCCGGTGTCGCTGTGGGAAGAAGGCTGCGCCTGGCGGGCCGGCGCCCTGGAAGCGCTCGGCCGCGAGGGCCGCAACTACCGCATCGCCTATATGAGCGCCCATACCGCCGGCCAGCGCGCCGCGATCATGGCCGACCTTGCGGTGGCGCCGCTGCCGAAGTCGTTCCTCGGCGACGACATGGTGGAACTCGGCCAGAAGGACGGCATGCCCGATATCGGCACCTACAACCTCGCCATGGTGGTGGCGCCGGATGCCAGCGCGCCGGTGAAGGCGGTCGCCGACCACATCCGCGCGACCTTCGAGCTGTTCCGCGAAACCGGCAAGTTCTGATTTATTCGGCCGCCGGCGCGGGCCGGGTTGTGACGGCCATTTTCGTTCTGCGCGACGCGCCGGCGAACTGCCGCGTCGCTTCGCCCGTCAGAAAGCCGATGATGCTGTCGCGCGCGCGTCGCGCCTCCGGCATCTCGATCAGCGGCCAGACGTGGAACATGCCTTCCTCGTAGACCACCTCGACCTCGACGCCGGCGGCGCGCGCCCTCTCGGCGAAGATCAGATTGTCGGGACTGAGTAGGTCGTGCGATCCGGTGAGCAGCAGCGTCTTCGGCAGCACCGAGAGATCGCCATAGAGCGGGCTGATGCGCCAGTCGGCGCGGTCGATGCCAGCGCTGTAGAGTCGGATCGCCTCGAGCCCGCCGGAAATGCCGAGCCAGGGATCGTTGCGTTCGGCCTCGAACACTTCCGGATTGGACAGCGACATGTCGAGGCCGGGCGAGATCAGCACATGGCGCGACGGTAATGGCAGACCTTCCTCCGCGGCCATCATGGTGAGCACGACGGCCATGTTGCCGCCGGCGGAATCGCCCATGAAGACGATGTCCTCGGCATCGGTCTCTTCGAGCATGCGCCGGTAGACGTTGCCGACCATGCCGAACATGTCATGGAAATTGTGCTCCGGCGCGATCGGATAGATCGGCACGGTGATGCCAAAGCCCAGCCGCTCCGCCATCTCGGCGATCAGCACCCAGTGATAGGAGGTGATCTGAAAGACGAAGGCGCCGCCATGCATATAGAGGATGCGCCGGCGCTCGCCGGTTTTCGGCGCGATCTCATAGACGGGAAAGCCATCGATCGTGCTTTCTGTCATGTCCAGCCGGGCCTTGAGCAGCGCCGGCGGATGATAGTCCTCGGTCTTGCGGGCGTAGGCGATCCAGCGCTGCAGATTTTCGGGACTGGAAAAGGCCTTCTTGCGGCTGTGCCTAAGAATGAACGAGACGACGTGGCTTTTCAAACTGGGCATTCGGATACACGGACTTCGGCAGAGCCGACTAAGAGAATTCCCCCCATTATCCGAAGATCGTAGCTCAGTTAAAAATGTCAAGGCTCGCCATGGGCACATCGGCGTGATGCGACGGCGGCTGCCTCACCGTCGACCCGGCAGCAACGCGGCGCGCAGCTTGTTGTCGCCGGTCGCCGAGGCCGCTTGCCGGCCCCGGCGCCTGCCGAGCAGCTTGCATTTGTCGGCGAAGGTCATCAGCGCGGCGTTCCCAGGAGCAGCGCGTGAAGGGCTGCCTGCGGGTCGCTAGGCGGCGAGGCCGGCCAACCAATGTCCTTCTGGACATGCGCCGGCAGGTCGTTGAGCGCGCGGATCGCCTTGTTGCGGGCATGGGCCTGCCTGATGGTCACACCGAGGCGGCCGAGATTTTCGTACATCGACATTGTGGTTCCTCCGGAAGGTCGCGCCGGCCTGAAGACATTTCACGCCAGCCCTTCGATGGCGGGCTAAATGCGCCCGACATGTTTCCAGCGGATTTCACGAAAACGGCGTTTCGGTTTCCAGATCGGGCCGATCTGGAAACATTTGCATGCAAATGAAATCGAAATGCGTTTCGGTGAGAAGCGGGCCTATTCGCGGCCGCGCCGTGCCGCACGCTCCTCGCGCGAGCGCCGGCGTGGGGTGGCATCGCCGGCGCCCCCATCCTCGCTCGCCGCCTTGCGCGGCGGCAGCTTTACCGCGGCGGCCAGCTTCGGAAAGGGGTCGACCTTGTTCGGCAGCGCCATGGCGTAGACGAAGTGCTCCTGGAACTTCGGCTCCAGCGCCGTCTCGATCTTTTCGATCCTGCTCACCGTCTCCTCGATCTCGCGGCGGTACCCTCGATTGAGCAGCGCCATGCGCGCGCCGGCGCCGGCGGCGTTGCCGACAGCCGAGACCTTGTCGAGGTCGCAGTCCGGGATCAGCCCCAGCACCATGGCGTATTTCGGATCGATGAAGGAGCCGAAGGCGCCGGCGAAATGGATGCGGTCGACATGGTCGGTATGCTGCTTTTCCATCAACAGCTTGGTGCCGGCATAGAGTGCTGCCTTGGCGAGTTGGATGGCGCGCACGTCGTTCTGGGTGATGGTGATCTTCGGCTCGCCCTCCTTCAGCACGTAGGAGAAGGTGCGGCCGTTGGGGACGATGCGCGGCGAGCGCATGCCAAGCGATCCATCGACGACGCCGTCCTCGGAGATGATGCCCGACAGATACATCTCGGCGATCACTTCGATGATGCCGGAGCCGCAAATGCCGGTAACGCCAGTCGCCTGCACGCTTTCGGCGAAGCCCGGCTGATCGGACCAGAGCTCCGAGCCGATGACGCGATAGCGCGGCTCCAGCGTGTCTGGGTCGATGCGCACGCGCTCGATGGCGCCGGGTGCCGCGCGCTGGCCGCCGGAGATCTCGGCACCCTCGAAGGCCGGACCGGTGGGGGAGGAGGCCGCGACCACGTGCGTGCTGTTGCCGAGCACGATCTCGGCATTGGTGCCGACATCGACGATCAGCATCATCTCGTCCTGACGATGCGGACCTTCCGACAGGGTGACCGCGGCGGCGTCGGCGCCGACATGGCCGGCGATACAAGGCAGCATGTAGAGGCGCGCGCCCTGGTTCAGCTTCAGGCCGAGATCGGAGGCCTTGATGCGCACGGCGCCGGAAACCGCGAGCGCGAACGGCGCACCGCCGAGTTCGGTCGGATCGATGCCGAGAAACAGATGGTGCATGATCGGATTGCCGACGAACACCGCGTCAAGGATGTCGTTGCGGTGGACATTGCCTTCGGCGCAGACCTTGTCGACGAGGCCGGAAACGGCCTCGCGGACCGCAACCGTCATGCCCTCGCGGCCGTCCGGGTTCATCATCACGTAGGAGACGCGGCTCATCAGATCCTCGCCGAAGCGGATTTGAGGATTGGAGGTGCCGGAAGACGCGGCGACGCGGCCGGACAGGAGCGACACCAGATGCATGGCAATCGTGGTCGAGCCGATATCGCAGGCAAGGCCATAGGCTTCGTTCTTGAGGCCGGGCCACAGCGCAATGACGCGCGCGATGTCGCTGTCGGCATCCTTGTGGATGGCGGCGGTGGCGGTCCAGTTGCCCTTGCGCAGGATACCCTGCACCTGCGGCAGCAGGTAGAAGTCGAATTCGAGGCTCTTGAAGCCCCAGTCCTTCATCAAGGCGATCTTGAGCCGGTCGAGATCGCCGAGCGGCTTGTGCATGTCGGGCTCTTCGATCTCGACGTAGCACATGCGGATCGCGGTATCGCGGGCGATGACCCTGGTGTCGGCATCCTTGCGGATGGTCTGGGCGTTGATGACCGTGTCCTGCGGCACATCGATGACGAGATCGCCGAGGATCTGCGTCGAGCACGAGAGGCGGCGGCGCTCGGGCAGGCCGCGTACGCGCTCGTAGCGCTCTTCCTTGGCGCCCTTGGGTGAGATGTGGTCGTTGGACGAGACGATCTTGTGCTTGGCGAAATTGCCTTCCTGCACCTCGATCTGGCAGCGCCCGCAAGTGGCGCGACCGCCGCACACGCTCTCGACATAGACGCCAAGCTGGCGCGCGGCATCGAGCACCGGCGTGCCGACAGGAAACCGCCCGCGCTTGCCTGACGGCATGAACAGCACGAGCGGGTCGGTGATATTGGGAGGCGGGTTCACGATTGCATGCTTATCCGCGAGCCATCCGGGCTTCACGGCCGCCGCGGCGGCGACCGCCATTAGCGGCGCTGCCTTCGCCAGGGGCGGTTACCGCCACCGGAGCGGCAACGGCATGGCCGCCTTCGGCGGGCTTGTAGTCCTTGTAGGTGCGGATCCAGTTGGTGCAGTTCTCGTCGGTGCCGTTGAGCACATTGGCGCCGCGCACGGCTTCCATTTCCTGCGGACGGACCGGGTTCATGATGGCGCTGGTCATGCCGGCGCCGATCACCATCGGGATGAAAGCGGCGTTGATGCCGTGGCGGTGCGGCAGGCCGAAGGAGATGTTGGAGAGGCCGCAGGTGGTGTTGACCTTGAGTTCCTCGCGCAAGCGGCGCAGCAGCGCGAACACCTGGCGGCCGGCATCGCCCAGCGCGCCGATCGGCATCACCAGCGGGTCGACGACGACGTCATGCGAGGGAATGCCGTGGTCGGCGCAGCGCTCGACGATTTTCTTGGCGACGGCGAAGCGGACGTCGGGATCCATCGAGATGCCAGTCTCGTCGTTGGAGATGGCGACCACCGGAACGTTGTATTTCTTGACCAGCGGCAGGATGGCCTCGAGCTTTTCTTCCTCGCCGGTGACGGAGTTGACTAGGGGGCGGCCCTTGGCGACCTTCAGCGCCGCCTCGATCGCGGCGGTGACCGAACTATCGATCGACAGCGGCAGGTCGACCAGGCCCTGCACGATCTCCAGCGTCTGCACCAGCAGCGCAGGTTCCGTGGCGTTGGGATCGACGGCGGTGACGCCGGCGTTGACGTCAAGCATGGTGGCGCCGCAGGCGGCCTGCTCCAGCGCATCCTTGATGACGGTCTCGAAATTGCCGGCCACCATCTCGGCGGCAAGCTTCTTGCGGCCGGTCGGGTTGATACGCTCGCCGATCACGCAGAAGGGCTGGTCGAAGCCGATGACGATTTCTCGGGTCGCCGAGGCGACGATGGTACGGGTCATGCGATCTCTCCGTCGGGATATAAAGAGTTCTTTATATCGTTATCTGATTTTGTTCAAGGCGAATGGTGATCGGCCGCGATTCAGTGCGCGGTCTTCACCATGTCCACCTGGGTTTCGGTAATTTCGTCATGCAGTATGTGGTCGAGCCGCTCGGCGACCACCTGGTCGTCGCGGCGGATCTCCCGCTTCCAGGGCTGGCGGCCCTTCAGCACGCCCGATTCATCGACGATCTCCGCGACATACTCTTCCTGGCGGTAGGCCATCACATGGACGCCGGCGACGCCCGGAATTTCCTTCACCTCGTTGATGATGTCGATGCAGAGCTGCTTGCCTTCCTTCTTCTGGTCCTGCGCGCCTTCAAGCCGCTTGATCACCGCTTCGGGAATGTGGATGCCCGGCACGTTGGAGCGGATCCATTTGGCCGTCTTGGCGGAAGCCAGCGGCCCGACGCCGCACAGGACGAAGACTTTTTCGGTGTGGCCGAGGTCGCGCGCCTTCTGCATGAAGGTTCTGAACATCGGCACGTCGAAGCAGTACTGCGTCTGCACGAACTGCGCGCCCGCGGCGATCTTCTTGCCGAGATGGATCGGGCGGAAATCGAAAGGCGGCGCGAAGGGGTTGACGGCAGCACCCAGGAAGACCTGCGGCGGCGTCGTCAGCTTGCGGCCGGACAGGAACTTGCCGTTGTCGCGCATGATGCGGATGGTTTCGAGCAGCGACATGGAATCGAGGTCGAAGACCGGCTTGGCGCCCGGCTGGTCGCCGGCCTGCACACCGTCGCCGGTGAGGCAGAGCATATTGGCGACGCCCATCGCCGCGCCGCCCAGCACGTCGCCCTGGATGGCGATGCGGTTCTTGTCGCGGCAGGCGATCTGCATGATCGGGGCATAGCCCATGCGGGTGAGCAGCGCGCAGATGCCCACCGACGACATATGGCAATTGGCGCCCGATGCATCGACCGCGTTGATCGCATCGACCCAGCCGTCGAAGATCTTGGCGCGGTTGTAGACGTCTTCCGGATCGGCGCTGTCTGGCGGGTTGAGCTCGGTCGTCACCGCGAACTCGCCGCGCCGCAGCACGCGCTCCAGCCGGCCGCGCGACGTGTGGCCGGGCAGAGGATCGAGCGGCAAGTGGATGCCGGCCGGGTTCTCGTCGCGCTGGCGGGCGTTCATGCCGAAGCTCCGGGGTTTTGGGTCGTTTCCCGCGCGGCGGCGGCCTGCGCCGTCACCCTCAGCCAGGCCGAGGTTTCGCGCAGCGACTGATCGACCGGCTTCTGCACGGTGAGGATCTTGTCGCCATGCACCATGTTGCGCGAGCCTTCCCAGGCCTTGACCCAGACGCAGGGCATGTCCGGCTCGACCTCGCAATTGCCGTTGGCGCGCACGCCGCCGCACGGGCCGTTGCGCAGTTGCTTCGGGCAGTTCATCGGGCACGACATGCCGGTCGACGACAGGATGCATTGGCCGCACATGCGGCAGTCGAACATGAAGCCCTTGACGCGCTTCTCGACGAATTTCACCGGCGCCTCGACGCGGCCATAGCCGATGCCTTTCCACAGCGGATGCAAGAGCAGGAAGACATCCGCGAACCTGCTGTAGAACCATTCGAGCAATCGCGAATGGCGGATCGACCACAGACGCACCGCAAAGGTGCGCTGGACGCGCCGCTGCGGCGACACGTCGGCAGGCTTGTAGTCGGACTTCGGCGCTGCCTTCTTGACCAAAGTGGCCTGGGTAACCGTCGGCTGCTTCTCAGACATTTTCTTTCCCGCCAGCCTTGACCAGAGCGACCAGCCGCTCGCGGTCATATTTCGTGTCGAGTTCCTGGTAGGCTTTCTCGACCTCGGCCTCGATGTCGTCGCCGACCGGAACCGGATCGGCCTTGCGCCATTCCGCCAGATAGTCGTCGGTGCCGCCGGCGCCGGTGCGCATGGCGCACATGTCGATCGCCTCGGTGAAGCGCAGCGGCAATTCACGCTTGGCGTTCTGCCGGCCCTTCTTGACGATGACCTGTGCAGGGATGTCGCGCCAATAGACGACGATCAGATCGGCCATGAAACTCTTGCTCCTTGATGCTGCGAGCATTGCCGCAAGCGCCATGAGGCCGCTTGTTATGGGACGACGCGCGCGCCTTCAAAAGCGACGCTGTCGATGACGCAAAGCGAATGCCGAAAATCCGTCGCCGGCTGACTACCAGATGCGCTTCGTGAGACCGGTCCAGAGATAGAACCAGATCGTCGGGTGATACCATTGCTTCGACGGCAGTCCGGGATCGATCGTCGCGAGCTTTCCGACCAAGGCGTCGCTGACTGCCTCGACGCAGATATCGCGGGAAAATGCAGCCTGGCGCAGCGCGTAGCTGGCGATGGTGTCGCCAGGTTTCGGCTTGCCGCGCGCCTGCTTCAGCACGCCGCCGGTGTCGACGCCGGCATCGACCAGGTGCACGGTGGTGCCGAAATTCTGCGCGTCGCTGGAGGCCAGCGCCCAGTAGCCGCCATTCATGCCGCGATATTTCGGGGCGATGCCGGCATGATAGTTGAGAACCGGGCAAGGCATCTTCGCGAGGATATCTTTGGACAGCAGTCTGCAGCCGGAAAGCAGCACGACGCCGGGCTTGATCTTGTCGATCGCCTGGAGACATTCCGGCCCGTTGGCGGAAGGCACATGGACGATCGCCTGGCCTGGGCGAGGCTCCGTCTCTAGCTTCTCCTCGGTAATCAGGCGCGCGGCCTGGCCGGCAAGGAACCGTTTGCCGAGCCTGGTCAGCACCATCGTGCCGAGCTGGCCGATGGCCGAGATCCAACCCTGGCGACGGGCGCGGCCGAGCAGCAAACGTTTTTTCGATTCAGGGGTTTCGAGGATGACGCTGACCGGGCCGACGCGATCGGCGATGGCGTTGACGATGGCCCAGATATGCGGGCCACCTTCGGTGACGACCACGATCGGTCGCGGACTGGATTCCGACGCTGCCATGGCAAGCACCCGCTCATAAAAACCGGGCGGATGCTATGCGGGGCGGGTTAATCCTTGGTGTGCCACGACCTTGGTCAGTTGTGCAGGCCCGACTCAGCGCTTGAGTTCCATGATGTCGAGCTTCGATTCGTAGTAGGGCGCGGGGAATTCGATGCGCCATTCGGTGGCGCTGTTGCGGAAGGCGTAGCCGACCTGGTCGCTTTCGGGGCCGCTGCCATAGGGCTTGGCCTTGTCGTCGTTGACCGAGAACGAGCCGAGATAGATGGCGCGCTTCTCACCGTCGTCGAAGAAGCGGCCCTGGGTGCGCTGCGAGCCGCTGATCTTCTGCAACCGCCAGCCGGAACCATCGTCCGTCACCTTGCATTTGAACCAGCCATAGATGACGAGCGGGCTTAAGCCGCCTGCCTTGATGGTGCGGCATTTCCAGTTGCCGGTCAGATCCTTGTCGGAGAAGGCGACCAACGGCTTGGCAAGCAGCGCATCGAGCTCTCTGACCTCGGCCGGATCGCCTGCCTTCGCCTCCTCGAGCGCTGCCTTGCGCGTCTCGCCATATTTGTCGAGCCGCGCCTTGTCGGCGGCGGTGATCAGTTTCTGCACTTCGCCGTCGGCATGGGCCGGCAGGGCGAAGCCGATCAGGCAAAGGGCGGCAAGCAGCCGGCGAGGGGTCATGATGTATTTCCCGGATTGGTGGCTGGAACAGTTGTTTTGTCTTCTGGCGCACAACTTACCCGTTCGCGGGCCGCTGTCATCCGTGCTTAACAGCGTGAGAGCGGAAATGGCGGTGATCGATGCGTATCTTGCTCACGGGATCGTCCGGTTGGTTGGGCAGCGCACTGGCGCCGAGGCTGAAGTCACTCGGCCATGAAGTGACCGGCCTCGACCCGGTTCCGTCGGCGCAGACTGAGGTGGTTGGTTCGGTTGCCGATCGCGAGCTCGTCCTGCGGACGGTCAACGAAAACGGCATCGAAGCCATCGTCCACAGCGGTGCGCTGCACAAGCCGAACATCGAGCACTATGATAATGCTGACTTCGTCGCGACGAACGTGCAAGGGACGCTCAATCTGCTCGACGCGGCGGTGGCGACGGGCGTACAGCGCTTCGTCTTCACCTCGACGACATCGCTGATGATTTCGCAAGCGATCCGAGCCGGCTTTCGGGGCGGTGCGCGCAAGGCGGCCTGGCTGACGGAAGACATGTCGCCGGAGCCGCGCAACATCTATGGCGTGACCAAATTGTCCGCCGAGCATCTCTGCCGCCTCTATCATATCGAGCACGGGTTGCCGGTAGTGGTGCTGCGCACGGCCCGCTTCTTTCCCGAAGCCGACGACATGGCGCATGCGATCGAGCAGTCCGACGCCAACACCAAGGCGAACGAGCTGCTGTTCCGGCGACTGACGGTTGAGGACGCGGCGGAGGCCCATGTTGCGGCGTTGGACAAGGCGCCGAGCCTTGGCTTCGACCTCTTCATCGTCTCGGCGCCGACACCGTTCCGGCCGGAGGATTGCGCCGAGCTGATCGCCGACGCGCCGGCCGTCGTCGCTCGCTATTTTCCTGGCTGCCCCAGGCTCTATGCGAGGAAGGGCTGGACAATGTTCTCCTCGATCGACCGCGTCTACGACCCGTCGCGGGCGAGGCAGCGGCTGGGCTTCGTGTGCAAGACGAGTTTTGCCGATGTGCTGACGGCGCTCGAAGCAGACGCGTGAGAACCTCAGGCGTCGCCTGCCGCCCGCGCCAGTTCGGCCGTTAGGTCGCCATAGCCGGTAGAACGGCGCTCATAGGCGAGGCCGAGCATGGCCGCGGCTTTCTCGGCGACCTTGTCGAGCTCCGGATCGTCGGTCTGCGCGAGATAGATCAGCTTCTCGTAATTGCCGAAATAGTCCTCGATCAGCTCGGGATGCCTGTCGAGGCCGAGCGGCTTGATGAAGAAGGCATCGAACTGGCGGCAGAGGAAGTCGGTCATGTAGAACGACATCATGTCGTCGTCGGCGACTTTCGCATAGGCATCCATGCCCTGGTAGAAGGCAAAGCAGTGCGGGCCGGCCATGCGCTCGACGCCATGCTTCTCGATGACGCGGTCGAGCAAGCCGCCGGTGCCGCAATCGGCATAGCCGACGAAGATGTGCTCGTAGCCTTCCGCCTTGGCCTTTTCGATCGCCTTGTCCATGGCCGGCGCGATTCGGTCCGGATAGAAATGGAACTCGGCCGGCAGACAGGTCAATTCGAGATGATCGAGCTTTAGCTGCTGCTTGACGGCCAAAACCTCGCGCGCAATCATCCCGCAGGCGATGACGAGCAGCCTGTCAGTTTGATTCGGTTTCGTTTTTTGCGTCTTGACCAAGTCGGGCCGGCTTTCGCTGCGGGGCTTAATATCTGTCGAGGGAGACACCGTCCATGAAACTGCTACGCATCGCGCCGATGGTCATTCTTGCCTGCGCGCTTGCACTCACCGCCTGCGCCAACACTATCCGGGGTGTCGGCAAGGACGTCAAATCGACGGCGAGGGCGGTCAAAGACACTGTCAACTGATCGGCAGCCTCGTCCATCATCTGGGAACAAAAAAGCCGCGCTGCAAGGCGCGGCTTTTCTTGTAGGTCCATCCTGATGCCCTGGGATCAGGCAGACGCGCGAACGTTGTGCTTGCGCTTCATGAAGTCCTTGGCGGTCTCGACCGCCACCGCGGCGTCGCGGCAATAGGCATCGGCGCCGACGGCTTTGCCGAATTCCTCGTTGAGCGGCGCGCCGCCGACCAGCACGACATAATCGTCGCGGATGCCCTTTTCCTTCATCGTGTCGATGACGACCTTCATGTAGGGCATGGTGGTGGTGAGCAGCGCCGACATGCCGATGATGTCGGGCTGGTGCTGCTCGATCGCGTCCAGGTATTTTTCGACCGCATTGTTGATGCCGAGGTCGATGACGTCGAAGCCGGCGCCCTCCATCATCATGCCGACGAGGTTCTTGCCGATGTCGTGGATGTCGCCCTTGACGGTGCCGATCACCATCTTGCCCTGCTTGGGCGCGCCGGTGGCGGCAAGCAGCGGACGCAGGATCGCCATGCCGGCCTTCATCGCGTTGGCCGAGAGCAGCACTTCCGGCACGAACAGGATGCCGTCGCGAAAATCCTCGCCGACGATGCGCATGCCTTCGACCAGCGCCTCGGTCAGCACCTTGTACGGCGCCCAGTTGCGCTCGAGAAGGATATGAGTGCCTTCCTCGATCTCTTCCTTCAGCCCGTCATAAAGGTCGTCGTGCATCTGCTGCACGAGTTCCTCGTCGGAAAGCTCGGAAAGGATGATCTCGTCGTCGGACATTTTTTCTCGGGCTCCTTGCTGCTCGGAACGCTTGTTGCAGCTTAAAAATCGATGCGCCAATACCTAACCCGCGAGGGCAAGGTAGCCATAGCTGATTTGCGACTTCCCGCAAAAGGAAAGCGACTGAAAAGTTGGCGCTTTTCTTGTCGATTTTGCGACAGGCGTTGGCGCTGGCGGGCCGTTTCCAATAGGGTGCATAGCTACGATCCGGAAAGAAGCGGCGGCAAACCGACCGCGAGCCAATTCAGGCCAAATCTAATAGGAAGAACGATCATGAGCGATAACGCGGCAGTCGAACAGGAAGCGTCAGGTGGACGACGCGGACGCGGCGCCAGCGGCGGCGCGGCGGCCAGACGCGCGGCGCGCGCCGGTGGCGGTCCAGGCACCCAGCTCACCTATATCAAGCGCAAGATCAACGTCTATGAGGTCCTCGACGAGGAAGGCCTGGCGCTGATCGAGAAGAACACCGACACGGTGCTGGAAGAGATCGGCATCATTTTTCGCGACGACGCCGAGGCGCTCGCGCTGTGGAAGGAGGCCGGCGCCGACGTCAAGGGCGAGCGCGTGCATTTCCCCAAGGGGCTCTGCCGCTCGCTGCTCAAGACCGCGCCCTCCATCTACACCCAGCATGCGCGCAATCCGGAGCGCTCGGTGCAGATCGGCGGCAATGCGACGGTGTTCGCGCCGGTCTACGGCCCGCCCTTCGTGCGCGACCTCGACGGCAACCGCCGTTATGCCACGATCGAGGATTTCCAGAATTTCGTGAAGCTCGCCTATATGGCGCCGTCGATCCACCATTCCGGCGGCACGGTGTGCGAGCCGGTCGACGTGCCGGTCAACAAGCGCCATCTCGACATGGTGTATTCGCACATCCGCTATTCGGATAAGCCGTTCATGGGCTCGGTCACGGCGCCGGAGCGGGCCGAGGATACGGTGGCGATGGCCAAGATCGTGTTCGGCGACGACTTCGTCGAGAACAACACGGTGCTGACCAGCCTGATCAACGCCAACTCGCCGATGGTGTTCGACGAGACCATGCTCGGCGCGCTGAAGGTCTATTCGCGCCACAACCAGGCCTGCATCGTCACGCCCTTCATCCTGGCCGGCGCGATGAGCCCGGTGACGGTCGCCGGCACGCTGACGCAGGTCCTGGCCGAAGTGCTCGCCGGCGCCTCGTTCACGCAGTTGATCCGGCCGGGCGCGCCGGTGCTGTTTGGCACCTTCGCCTCGTCGATCTCGATGCAGTCTGGCGCGCCGACCTTCGGCACGCCGGAGCCGTCGCTGGTCTCCTACGGCGCCGCACAGCTCGCCCGCCGGCTCGGCCTGCCGTTCCGCACCGGCGGCTCGCTCTGCGCTTCCAAGGTCCCTGACGCGCAGGCAGCCTATGAGAGCGCCAACACGTTGAACTCCACGATCCTCGCCGGCGCCAATTTCGTGCTGCATTCGGCCGGCTGGCTCGAGGGCGGTCTCGCCTCCTGCTACGAAAAATTCATGATGGACATCGACCAGCTCGGCATGACGCAGAAATTCTCGGAGGGCGTCGACCTGTCGGAAAACGGCCAGGCGATGGATGCCATCCGCCAGGTTGGCCCGGGCAGCCATTATCTCGGCTGCGACCACACGCAGGCGAATTTCCAGACCGCCTTCTACCGCTCCAACATCGCCGACAACAATTCTTACGAGCAGTGGCTGGCCGAGGGCGAGAAGACGGCGCCGCAGCGCGCCAACGAGCTCGCCCGCCGCTGGCTGGAAAGCTACGAGGCGCCGCATCTCGATCCGGCGATCGACGAGGCGCTGAAGGAGTTCATCGCGAAGAAGAAGGGTTCGATGCCTGACGCCTTCACTTGAAAGGAGCCCGAGTCAGGCCGGGCTAAAGTCGCCAACATCATTCACAAGGAAGTCTGGCGGAGCGCGTTCTCCGACCCGGACCGGAAGGGATGATTTTTTCGCGCGGCACGATTGATGGAATCGCGGCCGCGTTGGCAACCAATGGCCTGATCCTTCGTGGTGGCTTTCGCTTTGCCAGCGCCGAAGCCGCGCCCGAAAGTCTTTCAGGTGCGCCGGCAAGGTCCGTCTTGCTGGTCGGGCAGGCGGGCGCGGCGCCCTGGCCGCATTTCCGGCGCTGGCTGGAGCGGCAGGCGAGGGGCATCGCCAACCCGCTTGATACCTGGTCGCGCGACGTGATCGGCGCGGTCGCGCTAGAATTCGGCGCCCGCATGGTGTCGCCTTCCGACAGGCCCTATCTGCCGTTCCAGCAATGGGCGATGCGGGCGGAGCGGCTGAAGCCGTCGCCGCTCGGCATCCTCATGCATCCGGAGTATGGGCTCTGGCACGCTTACCGCGGCGCGCTGCTGTTCGAGGAGGAGATTTTCCTCCCTGAATCTGAAGAGGCAATTCATCTCTGCGACAGATGCGCCGAAAAACCCTGCCTAAAATCCTGTCCGGTCGATGCCTATTCCGAGCAGGGTTTTGCTCATGAGTCTTGCCTCGGCCATGTGCGCGGACCTCAAGGTGGGCCTTGCCGGACCGGCGGCTGCCTCGACCGCAATGCCTGCCCGTACGGCACGGAATATCGCTATCCACCGGAGGTGCAGGCCTTTCACATGGCGAGTTTCGCCGGTCTGTAAACCTTTGCCATTGCTCGCACAAAATCTTGAATGCAGCTGAACGGTTGCCGCTTGTCCAGAGGGCGCGCGGAGATATGTATCGCGCAGCAATAAACGGAGCGCGCAATGACGAAGCAGGACATCGAGATCAGGACCCGGGACGGTACAGCCAAAGCAGGGCTGTTTCGCCCGGCGGCACCGGCCAGGGCCGGCGTTGTCATCTACATGGATATTTTCGGCCCCCGCCCGGCTCTCGACCAGATGGCCGAGCGCCTCGCTGGGCATGGCTATGCCGTGCTTGTGCCCGATCTCTTCTACCGCAGCATGCCCTATGGCCCGTTCGACCCGAAGACCGCTTTTGGCGAGGAAAGGACAAAGGCTCAACTGACGGCGTTGCGAAATGAGACGACGCAGGACATGACGATCCGCGACGGCAAGGCCTTTCTCGATGCCCTGGCGGAAGTTGTCGCCGGACCTGTCGGCGTCGTCGGCTATTGCATGGGCGGCGCGCGGGCGTTGAACACCGCGGCGGCCTATCCTGATCGCATCGCTGCGGCGGCCAGCTTCCATGGCGGCAATCTGGCAAGCGATGCGCCCGACAGTCCGCACCGCAAAGCGACGTCGATCAAGGCGCGGGTCTATGTCGGCGTCGCGGGTATCGACGGCAGCTTTCCGCCCGAACAGTCGGCGCGGCTAGCAGAGGCGTTGCGCGTGGCCGAGGTCGACCACGTGATTGAGAACTATGTCGACATGGCGCATGGCTGGTGCATCAAGGACCACAGCGTCTATGACGAAGCGGGGGCCGAGCGCCACTGGAAGCGGCTGGTGACTTTCTTTGGCGAAACACTCGGCTAGCCTGTCTCGCCGTTCTCGGAGAAGCACCGCGTAGCGCGAGCCTTCGAATGTTCGCGCCGCCCCTCATCCGCCCTTCGGGCACCTTCTCCCCGTTGAACGGGGAGAAGGAAAAGGCAGCTCCACAAAAAAATCTTTCCATCGCCCCAAGGATTGGCCATTAGCCTTCGTCCAACAGGCAAATGACGGCGATGATGCTGGACAGCGAAGCCTCCGATGCCGAATTGATCGGGCGGGCGAGGGGCGGAGACAGGGGGGCTTTCGGCAAACTGCTCGAAAGGCACTATGGCTTCGTCTATCGCGCCGCCTATCGCTGGTGCGGGCGCAAGGCGGACGCCGAGGACATCGCCCAGGACGTCTGCGTGCGGCTCGGCCGGGCGATCCGCGACTACCAGGGCAACGGCGCCTTCACAACCTGGCTCTACGCCATGACGCTGAACGCGGCGCGCGACATGATGCGCAAGCGCGCCCGCGATACCGCCAAGACCGAAGCCTTCGGCACCTATGCGCTGATTGCGGGATCGGGCTCGGCGGAGGCCCAGGACCCGACCGAGGCGCTGTGGGCAGCGGTGCGCATGCTGCCGGACAAGCAGTGCGACGCTGTGCTGCTCGTCTATGGCGAAGGGCTGAGCCACGCTGCGGCCGCCGAGGTGATGGCGATCTCGGAGACGACGGTTTCCTGGCACATCCATGAAGCGAAGAAACGGCTGAAGGTGCTCATGCGTTCAGCCGGGGAAGTGTGACCATGGTCGACGATAACGAACTCGAAAGGCTGCGCGACCTCGCAGTTCCAGCGCCAGACGACGAGGCGAAAGCTCGCGCGTTCGCCGCCGCGATGCGTGCCTTCGACGGCCAAGAAAAAATTTCGACCGCCACCCAAGGATCGCCGGCAGGTCTTCGTCTCACGGAGCGAGCACAAAAGCTCTGGAGAGAGATCATGCAACGGAAACTCATTACCACGCCGGCCATCACCGCGCTGGTCGCGCTGCCTATTGCCGGATATGCCGCTTTTGAGATGTTGAAGGAACAGCTGCCCGTCATCGGCGGCAACGGGAAGATCACCGAAACGGTGGCCGACAAGCCGGCGGCACAGAAGCCAGTGGTCGAGCAGCCGGCGATCAACGAACCGCTCGCCGCGGCGCCCGCCAGGGAGAAGAAGACCGACGCCGACAGCGAAAGGCGCGTCGAGGACGAGGCGCAAGGTGCGCCGGCGTCGCCGCCGAAGCCGGCGACCGAGGTCGATAGCCTGGCCAAGCAGGAGATGGCGCCCGAGGCGATGCCGGCGCCACCGGCTGCGCCGGCAGAGAGCGGTCAACTCGCGTCCGGCGGGCGCGCGAATGCTCAAGCGCCCTTAGCGGCGATGCGGTCTGCCCAGGCGCCAGCCGGCGCAGCCGCCGATTCCAAACTGATGGTGCAGCCGGCGCCGATGCCGACCGATCAGTTGCAGCCGCAGGAGGAAAACCGCGACCGTATCGAGACCTTCAAGACCAATCCGGTGCATGAGACCGCCCAGGATCCGGTCTCGACCTTCTCGATCGATGTCGACACCGCCTCCTACTCCTTCGTGCGCCGGTCGCTGAAGGAAGGCACGCTGCCGGACCCCGATACGGTTAGGGTCGAGGAGATGATCAACTACTTCCCCTACGACTGGAAGGGTCCGGACTCGGCCGCAACGCCGTTCAATTCGACCGTCACTGTCATGCCGACGCCGTGGAACGAACACACCAAGCTGATGCATGTCGCCATAAAAGGCTTCGACGTGAAGCCGGCCGAGCAGCCCAAGGCCAACCTGGTGTTCCTGATCGACGTGTCGGGCTCGATGGACGAGCCGGACAAGTTGCCGCTCTTGAAGTCGGCCTTCCGGCTGCTGGTCAGCAAGCTCAAAGCCGACGACACCGTCTCGATCGTCACCTATGCCGGCGATGCCGGCACGGTGCTGATGCCCACCAAGGCAGCCGAGAAGGAGAAAATCCTGTCCGCCATCGACAATCTGGCGCCCGGCGGATCGACGGCCGGCGAGGCGGGCATCAAGGAAGCCTACAAGCTTGCGCAGCAGTCCTTCGTCAAGGACGGCATCAACCGGGTGATGCTTGCCACCGACGGCGATTTCAATGTCGGTCAGACCGATGACGATGATCTCAAGCGGTTGATCGAGAAGGAGCGCAAAACCGGCGTGTTCCTCTCGGTGTTCGGCTTCGGCCGCGGCAATCTGAACGACCAGATGATGCAGACCATCGCCCAGAACGGCAACGGCACGGCGGCCTATATCGACACGCTTGCCGAGGCCGAGAAGGTGCTGGTCGAGGACGCGTCCTCGACGCTGTTCACCATCGCCAAGGACGTCAAGATCCAGGTCGAGTTCAATCCGGCTACGGTCTCCGAATATCGACTGGTCGGATATGAGACGCGCGCCTTGAAGCGCGAGGATTTCAACAATGACCGCGTCGATGCCGGCGACATCGGCTCTGGCCATTCGGTGACGGCGGTCTACGAGATCACGCCGAAGGGCAGCGGCGCCGAACAGGTCGATCCGCTGCGCTACGGCCAGGCGAAGGTCGACAATGGCGGCGTCGCCAACGCGGACGAATACGCCTTCGTCAAGATCCGCTACAAGCTGCCGAACGAGAATGTCTCCAAGCTGATCACCACGCCGGTGACCAAGGGCAATGAGGTCGCATCCTTCGACGAGGCCGGCGCCGACCAGCGCTTCTCGGTCGCGGTCGCCGCCTTCGGGCAGAAGCTGCGCGACGAGGATCAGACGGCGAATTTCGGCTACGACCGGATCCTGGAGATCGCCAACGCCGCTCGCGGCGCCGATCCGTTCGGCTACAGAGCCGAATTCCTGTCGCTGGTGCGCCTGGCCTCGTCGCTCGGAACCAGCAAGTAGGACGTTCGGCGCTTTCTTGAACAAAAGGCCGGCGGGGAAAACCCGCCGGCCTTTTTGCAGATCGTTAAATTGCACGGCTTTTCCGGAACCTCATCGCAATGCCCCCCTGTTAGTCAAAGCCGATAGAGGACTTTGAGGGGCTGGAATTGCATATCACCGGGAATGTGGCGTCGACCGCGGGCAATCTTCAGGCGCGGGCACCATCCGCGCCATCAGCCGACTCCACGCGCATCAAAAGTGATGTCGAGGCGGCCCGCAACACGGCGCTTTCGGCGCTCAACAACGATCGCTTCCGCGTGATGCTGGAGCAGATCAGCGATCCGCGGACGTCCGGCGCGTTGATGACGATGGGCGCCGGCAGCAACGACAGCGCCGCTACCGACCTCAATACCGCGCTGTCGCGCTACGCTGAAAACAGCGAATAAAGCGGGACCATTTTCAGGCGCGGCTGCGCCGGCGCTCGCGGCGGCCCTCGCCTGCGTCGCCTGCGCTCGCCGTCTTGTTGCGCATCGGGCCGATGCGCTCGACGATCGTCTCGACGGTCGGGCGCGCCGATTTTTTATGCGCGTCGAGTGCCTTGCGCATCGCGGCAAGATGGGCGAACGAGGTGCCGCAGCAACCGCCGACGATCTTTGCGCCGGCGTCGACCGCCAGCCGGACATAGTCGGCCATCAGCTCGGGCGTGCCGGAATAATGGATCTCGCTGCCGCGGAATTCCGGGATGCCGCAATTGCCCTTGACGATCACCGTCGCCTCTGGCTTCGCGTCTGTCATGTCGAGCAGCGACGAGAGGATATCGGACGCGCCAACGCCGCAATTGGCGCCGACGCCGAGCGGCGCCTGCGACAGCCCGTCGGCTACGCCATGGATGTCCTTCGGCAAAAGCCCCATCATGGTGCGGCCGGCGGTGTCGAAGGAACCGGTATAGGTATAGGGCAGGCCGACGCGGATCGCAGCTTCCGCCGCGGCGCGGATCTCGTCGGGCGCCGACATGGTCTCGATCCAGGCGACTTCGGCGCCGCCGGCCTTGAGGCCCTCGATCTGCTCGGCAAAGGCATCGACCGCATCCTCGTAGGTCATGGCGCCAAGCGGCACCAGCAACTCGCCGGTCGGGCCGACGGAGCCGGCGACGATAACCTTGCGGCCGGCCTTGTCGGCGACGGAGCGGGCGATCTCGGCGGCACGCTTGTTCAGTTCGCGCACCCGGTCCTGGGCATGATGCAGCTTCAGCCGGTGGCGGGTGCCGCCGAAGGAGTTGGTCAGGATGATGTCGGCGCCGGCATCGACGAAATTCTGGTGCAGGCTGACGATGGTTTCGGGCGACGTCTCGTTGAGCAGCTCGGGCGCTTCGCCGGCCTCGAGGCCCATCGCGAACAGATTGGTGCCGGTGGCGCCGTCGGCCAGCAGCACGCCCTTTTCAGCAATCAGCGCGTCGATCGGATTGGTCGCGGTCATGGCTTTGGCTTTCGTGTCCTGAATTCGGATAACGATATAAAGAAGTCTTTATATCTAGTCAATGAATTTGCGGCCGCAGCGGTGCCAACATGATGGCCGGCAGTCTTCAGACAGAGCCTGAGGGGAAGGACATACCGGCCAGCTTCTGCGTGAAGCTCGCGGCCTCATGCGCGTTGACGTCGGCGGCGCGGATCAAGTTGTCGAAATGGCTGGTCAGGGTGCGGATCGGCTGGGTGGCGCTCAGCACCAGATACATGTCGCCGACATAGATTGCTGCGCGGTAGGGCCCGAAGATCGTGTAGGGGATCGAATAGCGCATGCGGCCGTCATAGAGGAACAGGCGGAAGGTCGGGTAAAGGTCGTCGAGCAGGGTCGCCATGTGCAGCAATTGCCTGCGGCGCTCGGCCTCGGGGAAGCGGTCCCAGACGCCGAGTCCGCGTGCGAAGATCTCCAGTGTATGGCGCGGCATGCAGACCTCCATGTCGGTCTCGGGGCGCCTGTTGTAGTCGATGCGGTATTGCGTTTCGCCGGCCTGCGCCTCGCGGCTCTTGTTGGCGATGCCGGCCTCGTAGTCGACCAGCGCGTCGGTGCGTAAAAGGTCCGGAATGCCTGCGGGAACATAGCGGATTTTCGTGCCGGCCGCCTCGGCGTGCCACTTGGCGAGCAGCGTGCGATCGAAGCCGTCAGGCGCTTCCTCGATCTCCAGGCTCTCGCGGATCTCGCCGGTAACGCCTTCGTCATGGCTCAAGCCCAGCAGCCAGTCGAGCGATACCTTGAACTCGGCGGCGATGTTGAGAAGCGTCTCGGCGCGGGGCAGGCGGGTCGAAGCGCCCGAAAGCAGCTGCGAGAGCGCCGAACGGTCGATGCCGACGGCGGTCGCGAAGGCCGACTGGTTCAAGTCGGAGCGTGTCAAGAGCAATTTCAGACGCTCCCGGAAGATCGTCGACAGATCACGCTTGTCCATGACACTTCTCCTGGTCGAGGGAGGAAAAATTTGCGCTAGCGGGCGTCCCAGTGTCGACGCCAGCGGAAATGAATCCCCAAGTTTGTTTACAATACATAACATGTGCCGTCAAAAATGCGCGTTCGCAACAGTTTGTGCGCTTTGTCGCGTTGCGACAACGCATGGCTCCTGACACAATGTTGTCAGGAATCAAACTGGTTCCGGCGACTGGAGGGCAGTGGTCGATAGCATGACTGGCATAAGCAAGAGACGCAGCATCACCCCGGCCGTGGAATGGCCGACGGTATTCCTCACACTTTTCTGCTACGGCACATGGCTCGCCACCGGCTTGCTGCTTTGGCCCTCCTATCCGCTGCTGGCGCTCGCAGCGCTCGCCTTGATACTGGCGCTGCAATCCTCGCTGATGCACGAAGTGCTGCACGGGCACCCGACGCGCAACGCCAGGATCAATGAAGCCTTCATCTTCCTGCCGATCGGCATGGTCTGGCCGTTCCGCCGCTTCAAGACGATCCATCTCCGCCATCATGCCGACGAGCGGCTGACCGATCCGCTGGACGACCCGGAAAGCTATTATCAGGCGCTCTGGATGCATGCGGAAATGCCGCCGGCGATGAAATTCCTGCTCAAGATCAACAACACCATGGTCGGCCGCTTCATTCTCGGCCCGTGGCTGTCGTCGGTCGGCTTCTTCATCGATGACGCCAGGCAGATGGCCGCCGGCGACAAGGCGATCCGCAAGGCCTGGCTGCTGCATGCCGTCGGCCTTGCCGTGGTTGTGCCGATCGTGACGTTCGGCTTCGGCATCCCGCTTTGGCTCTACATATTGGTGCCGGTGTGGCTCGGTCAGTCGCTGATCTCCGTCCGCACCTATGCCGAGCATCAATGGTCGGAACATCCGGAGGGCCGCACGATCATCGTCGAGCGGTCGCCGCTCTCGTTCCTGTTCCTCAACAACAACCTGCATTTCGTGCACCACAAGAGCCCGACGGTCGCCTGGTACAGACTACCGAAGATGTTTCGCGATCGCCGCGAAGAATGGCTGCGGATGAACAATGGCTATGTCTATCCGAATTATTTCGCACTGATCAAATCCTTTGCCTTCAAGGCCAAGGAGCCGGTGGTGCATCCGGCGTTGCGCCGCGCGCCGGAACCCGGACGGGCCTTCAAGCCGCGCGTCAGGGCGCGTAATGTGAATGGACTTGGAACGGCTCCGGTGCCGGCTGAGCCGCCCAAGGAATAATTCGACCTTCCGCGACTGTTTTTTTAGCCGCGGGACGCAGGCGCCGATGGCTGCCTGTTTTTGAAAGCTGTTCATCATGAGTAAGTTCGTTGCGGCCCTGCCGATGTATGACTGGCCTGAAGAGCGTGGCGAGGTCGACGCGCAGTGGGCACGGCTTCGCGACGCCTTCCGGCAGAAGGGCATCGATGCGCCGGAAGCGACGGCGCGCAGCAATCGCGACCTGCCGCCGGTGCCCGGTGGCATCCGCGACGGCGACGGAAAGCTGATCGCCCCCGATCCGGCGACGCTGCCTCCGGACGAGTTCGATTTCCACCAGCTTTGGCTGAGCCCGGCGCTGCTCTTCGGGCAAACCTGCTGGGGGCCGATGGAACTCGGCCTGGCCCGGCATGTACAGGTGGTTGCCCAGCCGAGCTACGACGCTTGCGAGGGCGGGCGGGGCGAGCTCTATTCCAGTGCGCTGGTGATGCCGGCCGACGGTGGACCGTCGGTTGCGTCGCCTGCAGATGGCAAGGCCGTCGTCCCGCTCGATCTCATCCGCGGCAAGCGTTTCGTCTTCAACAATCCAGATTCGATGTCCGGGCTGCTCGGATTGACGCGAGACCTCGAGGCGATGGGCGAGAGTCTCGACACCTTCGGCTCGCGCAGCGAGAGCGGTGGCCACCGGTCATCGATCGTGGCGGTCGCCGAGGGCAGGGCCGATGTCGCCGCCATCGACTGCCAGAGCTGGGCATTGGCGCAGCGTTTCGAGCCGGCGGCGCGGCGCGTCAAGGTGGTCGGCTGGACGGCCAGGCGCAAAGGGCTGCCGTTCATTACCGCCAGGACCACACCGGTGGACGTCATTGCGGCCATGCGCGAAGCCCTCGCCGAGCTTGGTTTGGGCGTGTCAGTTGCCAAGCAGCCTTTCGTCGAGCGGGTAGGCTGAGAGCTTCTCGTTGCCCGTTTCGGTGATCAGGATCTGTTCCTCGATCTTGACGCCCTCGCGCCCGCCGAGCCTGCCGATATAGCTTTCCACGCACAGCACCATGCCGGCTTCGAGCACGCCGTCGGGCGTGTCGTCCGTCCAGTCGCCGGCATGCAGCAGGGTCGGGTATTCGTCCGCCAGGCCGACGCCGTGATAGAGCACGCCGTAGCGCGCCGGGAAGCAGTCGCCGGGCGGCACCGCCGAGCGCTCGACCAGATCGCGGAAGGAGATGCCCGGCCGCATCAGTTCGGTGTTGTGGGCGATCTGGTCGGCTGCAATGCGGAACAGGTCGCGCTGCTCGTTCGACGGCCTGCCGTCGCCGCAGAGCCAGGTGCGCGAGAGGTCGGCGCAGAAGCCGTAAGGGCCGATGAGGTCCGTATCGAAGGCGACGAGATCGCCGTTCTCGATGACGCGTGACGAACATTCCTGGAACCAGGGGTTGGTGCGCGGGCCGGACGACAGAAGCCGGGTCTCGATCCATTCGCCGCCGCGCGCGATGTTGCCGCGATGCAGCTCCGCCCATAGTTCGTTCTCGGAAATGCCCGGCTTCAGCGCTGCTTCCATCTCGCCCATCGCCGCTTCGCAGGCGACGATGGCGCGCCGCATGGCGAGGATCTCGTCCGGCGATTTGATGAGGCGCGCGTTCTCCATCACCGCCTCGCCATTGCCGACTGTGATGCCCCGGCGGGCAAGCTCGTCAACGCCTTCCGGGTTGATATGGTCGACGGCGATGCGACGGTTGCCGCCGCCGTGTTCGGCAACGAGATCGGCGATACCGGCGGCCCAGCGGCGGACTTTCCGGACGGTCAGCTCGCCGCTGTAGAGATACATCCACGACACCGCCGGACGCACCTCGTCGACGACGCCGGCATGGTCCGACAGGTGCTCGCAGGAGAAATAGTCGAACAGCACCACCGTGCCTTCCGTCGCCACGAAACAATGGCGTGTCGGATTGTGCGCGACCCAGGGCTGCATGTTGGTCGAATCCGTCGCGTAGCGGATGTTGACCGGGTCGTAGAGCAGGGCGCCAGCATAGTCGCGCCGCTTGAGCTCGGCGCGGATGCGCTCGAGCCGGTAGCTTCGCATGGCCGGCAGGTCCGGAGCGGCAATGCCGGCCGCCGCCCATTCGGCTTCGACTGTCGCGCCATAGCCCAGCACATGCTGGTTGAGCGCGGCTGCCTTCTCGCGGGAAGCCTCGCGCAGCGCTTCGACCGAACCCGGCTCGAACGGCATGATCTTGCGGTGGCGGCCGAAGCGTAGTTTGTCCATGCGGTTCCCCCCGGGCGCTCTATTGCGCCTTGATCCTGCGAAGTCTGGTGATCGTGACCTGGCGGGTCGCCGGCGCGCTGCCAAGCAGTTGAGGCACCGCGATGCGCCGATGGACGGTGTCCATCCCGTAGCCGGCCTCGGCGATCCTGTCGAAAATGACAGAAGCCGGTTCTTCGTCATCCGCCAGGACAAGCACCGCGGGTTCGCGAATCGACTTGGAGAAATCGGGGATCTCGTCGTCGAGCACGATCAGATCGGGATCGACCAGGCGAAGATTGCCGATCCAGAACCAGTTTGAAACCACTGTACCGACCGGTCCGTCGGCCGTCAGCTGACTGTGGAGCGAAGCGTAGTCGATCCGCACGATGCCGCCGCGGTTGTCGCCGCCATGGACGTGCATGTACCAGCTCGCCGGCAGCATCAGGATGGCGATCACGGCGCCGACGAAGACGATCGTGGCTTGCGTCTTCCTGCCCCTTTCTCCCATCATGTCCAGGCGCATGGCGAGGGCAGCCGGCAGCAGCACAAACACAGGCAGCATCCAGCGATCGCGAAACTTCGTGATGCCGCCGGCGAGCACCACCGCCAACGTGATCACCACGGCAAAGCCAATCGCGCGCCAGAGCAGCTTTTCGGACCATAGTCCAGGTCCGGATGGTGGTGCGGGTTCCTTGCGTGCCAGGAAAAACGCGACGGCAAAGACCGCCACCGGAAGCCCGGCAAAATTGAGTATCGCATTGCCCAGGCCGAGAACGCCGCGAGACAAGGTCTTCGCAGCGCTGCCACCCTCTGCGACGCCCAAGCCCCCGCTGTGGGCCAACAGGTCTCCCAGATGCGTCAGGCTCCAGTAGAATGTCGGCAGGCACACAAGGACCGCCACGACCACGCTGATCAGGAAACGACGGTCGAAGATCGCGTCGCGCGTTTCGCGAAAGGACAGAGCCGCAACGAACAGCGCGGCAATGAAGATGACGATGTTGTATTTCGACAGCATCGCCGCGGCGGTCGCCAGGCCGAGCAGCACGTAGGCGACTGTGGATCGCTGTTTCTGCACCTCGACCAGCGCCAGGAGCAGCAGCGCTGAAAAACAAAAAACCGCGACCGAGTGGGTGAGTGCGTGCTGCATCTCCCACGCGATCTGCGGAAAGAGCAGCAGGCCGAACATGGCGGCGGCCGCCGCGCGGGTCGAGTAGCCCAGGCGGCGCACGGCGGCGAAGCATGCGATCAACCCACCGGCCAGCAGGGCGTATTTGACGATCTTGAGCGCGAGGATGTTGGTTCCGACCAGCGAGGCCGTGAGAATGCCGAGCCAGGTGTATAGAGGCGGCTGCGAGCTGCCATAGCCGGCCGCGAGGAACCGCATCGCCATCAGCTGTTCGGCGTCGTCGACACCGACACCAGTTCCGACGAAGTGGGACGAGAGCGTCATCACCACGATCTGGACAAGGCAGTATGCAAGGACAAATGCGGTCGCGGCGCTGAAAGGGCCGACCCGTCCGTCAGTGAGCCAGTCGGTCCATTTCTCTAGCAACTGCAAGGAGGTCGTCTTCTCATCTAATGTGTTGGTGGCCGGTTGCTATATAGCCGGCCACCCACGAGATCCGAAAGTGGTACAGGTCCTTATGCGCGCATCTTCTCGCCGCTCGGGTCGAAGGGCGGCTCGACATTGATGCGGGCCGGGCGGCGGTGGCCGAGGATCTCGATCTCGAACAGGCCGGCGCTTTCGTCCTCGGCAAGGGCCGCGGGCACATAGCCCTGCGCCATCGACTTCTGCACATAATGCGCATAGCCGCCCGAGGTCACCCAGCCGACGACGCGCCACTCGCCGTCGACGATGCCGCGCACGGCGGAGGCGCCTTCGGCGGCCTTGGAGCCGCGCACTTCCTTGCCCGTCTCATCGAAGCGCGGCGCGCCATAGCCATGCGGCTTTTCCACCGTGCCATAGTCCTTGCTGACCTTGGCCCAGATCGGCTCGTCGCCCATCACGTCGGCGTCAATCGCGTCGACGATGAAGGAGACACGGCGCAGCTTCGGCCCTTGCGCCTGCTCCTTGGCTGACGCCTCGCGGCCAACAAAATCGTTCTTCTCCAGCTTGATGAAGCGGTCCATCGAGCCTTCGAACGGGCCGTAGATCGGGCGCAGTTCGCGGAACCAGGTCGGGAAGTTCTTTTCCAGGCGCATCGACAGCAGAGCGCGCATGCCGAAATCGACGAGGCCGAATTCCTCGCCGGCGTCCTTGATCGCGTGATAGACAAGTCGCTGATAGGCTGGCGCCATCCAGATCTCGTAGCCGAGGTCGCCGGTGTAGGTGATGCGGTTGACCATGCAGGGCGCGCCGCCCACCGCCATCTCGCGGAAGTCCATGAAGCGGAAGGCCTTGGTCGAGACGTCGACATCGACCAGCTTCTGCAGCAGGTCGCGCGATTTGGGTCCGGCGATGGAAAGACCGACCAGCGTCTGGTCGAAGCGGTGGATGCGAACCTCTGATGCCTTTGGGCCGTCCTTCGGCAGGTGCTTCTCGAACCAGCGCATATGGTACTTCTGCGCCGCCGACGAGCCCCAGATCATGAAGCGGTCCTCGCCGGTCTTGGCGATGGTGAAGTCGCCGATCAGCTTGCCGAATTCGTTGACCATCGGGGTCAGCACGATGCGGCCAACTTTAGGCATGCGGTTGGTCATCAGCCGGTTGAGGAAATCCTCCGCCGCCGGTCCGGAAACCTGATATTTGGCGAAGTTGGCGATCTCGGTGACGCCGACCTTTTCGCGCGTGGCGCGCACTTCCTCGCCGATCGGCCCGAAATCGTTCGAGCGATGGAAGGAGACGATATCCTTCGGCTCTGTGCCCTTCGGCGCGAACCAGAGTGGGGTTTCCAGGCCCCAGCTATCGCCCATGACCGCGTTGTTGGCGAGCATGGTGTCGTAGAGCGGCGTCGTCTGCGCCGGACGCGCGGCGGGCAGTTCCTCGTTGGGGAAGCGGATCGAGAAGCGCCGCGAATAGTTCTCGCGCACCTTGGCGTTGGTGTAGCGCAGGGTCGCCCATTCGCCGAAGCGCGCGACATCCATGCCCCAGACGTCGAAGCCCGGATCGCCATGCACCATCCAGTTGGACAAAGCGAGGCCGACGCCGCCGCCCTGGCTGAAACCGGCCATAACGGCGCAGGCGCACCAGAAATTGGTCAGGCCCTGGACCGGACCGACCAGCGGGTTGCCGTCGAGCGCGAAGGTGAAGGGGCCGTTGATGATCTGCTTGATGCCGGCCTTTTCGATGCCGGGGAAATGCTTGAAGCCGATTTCCAGCGACGGCGCGATGCGGTCGATGTCGGGCTGCAACAGCTCGTGGCCGAAATCCCAGGGCGTGTTGACCGGCGACCACGGCTTGCAGGCCTTCTCATAGGTGCCGAGCAGGATGCCGTTCCGCTCCTGGCGGGTGTAGATCTCGCCCTTGAAGTCGAGCACGCCGATCATCTCGCGGCCGGTTGACTTGTTGAATGCCTCGACCTCCGGCATCGGCTCGGTCAAGAGGTACATGTGCTCCATCGCCAGCACCGGCAGCTCGACGCCGACCATGCGGCCGATCTCGCGCGCCCATAGGCCGCCGCAGTTCACGACATGCTCGGCGTGAACCGTGCCTTGTTCGGTGACGACGTTCCAGGTGCCGTCCGGCTGCTGCGTCAGGTCGACGACGCGGTTGCGCAGCACGATCTCGGCGCCGAGTTTTTTCGCCGCCTTCGAATAGGCGATCGTGGTGCCCGAAGGATCGAGATGGCCTTCGACGGGATCCCACATGGCGCCGACGAAATTCTTCTCGTCCATCAGCGGGAACATCGCCTTCGCTTCCGAAGGCGTGATCAGCTCGGTGTCCATGCCGAGATAGCGGCCCTTGGCGTGGGCAAGGCGCAGGAAGTCCATGCGCTCGGGCGTATCGGCCATCATCACGCCGCCGGTGAGATGCAGCGAGCAGGACTGGCCGGAGAGCTCCTCGATCTCCTTGTAGAGCTGCACTGTGTAGGCCTGCAGCTTGGCGACGTTGGGATCGCCGTTTAGCGTGTGGAAACCGCCCGCCGCGTGCCAGGACGAGCCGGAGGTGAGCTCCGAACGCTCGATCAGCATGATGTCGGTCCAGCCGGCCTTGGCGAGGTGATAGAGCACCGAGCAGCCGACGACGCCGCCGCCGATGACAACCGCTTTTACATGAGATTTCATACAGATAGGTCCGTTTTTAAAGAGACTGAATCGAGTGAGCGGGGCGTGAAAACAAAGCGGAGATCGGAGACGGCGATGTTTTCGGCCAGCTTGCCATCAAGCGCGGCAAGGATGGTTTCACAGACGGAAGTACGATGTTTCAGGACATCATGGTTCCAAAGACGCAGGATCGAATAGCCTTGAGCGCGCATGAAGTCGTCACGGCGGCGGTCATATGAGCTGCCGGCGTGTTGGTGTCCGTCGACTTCAACAACAAGCCATTTTTCGCGGCAGGCGAAGTCGGCAAAGAAAGGGCCGATGGAAAACTGACGCGTAAAGCGGCAGCCGCCGAGCTTGCGTGCCTTTAGTTCAAGCCAAAGCAAGGCTTCCGCTTGATTGCCAGCTTGCCGGAGACTACGCGCTCGCTCAGTTGTGCCTAGTTTGCGGCGACTTCGCGTTTCGCGAAGGGCTTCCCCCACTCCGTCGCCGCTTCGCGGCGCCACCTCTCCCCCCTCCAGAGGGAGAGGAAGGGCGCCAGCTGGAATCGCCCCGCGCCTTTCCTCTCCCCCGTCGATCGGGGGAGAGGTGTCGAGCGAAGCTCGACGGAGTGGGGGTTGACTGCCTGCGTGGCGCAAGCTGGGCGCCAGGTTGGTTGTTTCTTTTTTGCGGCGACTTCGCGTTTCGCGAAGGGCTTCCCCCACTCCGTCGCCGCTTCGCGGCGCCACCTCTCTCCCCTCCAGAGGGAGAGGAAGGGCGCCAGCTGGAATCGCCTCGCGCCTTTCCTCTCCCCCGTCGATCGGGGGAGAGGTGGGGGGCGTGGGGCGGAGGCGGGGGGGGGGGGGAGTGGGGAGGG
>NZ_JBZEGV010000029.1:0-68351 GCF_058312955.1 Mesorhizobium sp. LEGMi-168a | reverse complement strand
AAACATCCCGCTCAGCCACAAACGACTCAAAGCACGATGGGCCGATCAAGACCTACTCCGCCTCTTCACTCATATGCGATAGCCCTACCCTCGTGGGGGAGATGTCCGGCAGGACAGAGGGGGGCGCGACAGAACGCGACGTTGGGGGTGTGCCCCTAGATATCCGCATGGATACCCAGCACCATAGGGGTTTGCGCGAAATGGTATTAATCTGCGCGGCCAGGGGTTTCGGGGCGACACGAATGGATTTCAACGCAGGCCATGGCTACCTCCTCATCGGCGGGCTCATCCTGGTCGGCGGGGGGCTGCTGATCCTGTCGCTGGTCGTCAATCTGCGTGTGGCGCACAGCGTGCGCGACGAGGTGCGCCACCGCGAAAAGCTGCTGGAATATTATCGCAACATCTTCTCGCAGCTCGGCGTGATCCTGATCGGCATCGGCGTCTCGCTGTTCATCTTCTTCTTCCAGCAGAACTATCAGGACCAGCGCAGACGCGAGATGGAGCTGCAGCAGGTGCTCGCCAAGCTCGCAGGACGCATCGCGCGCGGCGCTCCCGTCGTCGCTTCGCTCGACGAATTCGACGACGTGCTGGATGAAGGCGGCGCCTATGTCAATCCCGACCTTGGCGGGAAGAACGCTGCGGTGAGCACGCAGGGAAGCGAGCTCGGCAAGCAGGTCGCGAAAATCCTCCTGGTCGAACGCGATATCGATCTGCGCGACTTCGACATCCTGAACCTGTCGCGCGATTTCGAAACGACGTTCGTCGTCAATGAGCTCGATCCCAAACTGTGGTTCAACATCGTGCGCGACGAGAGCGAGATCAAATACGCCACAACCCAAATCGCCCTCGACTACAAGGACCTGCAGGACGCCATCGGCGGCGAGCCGGTCGAGATTGCGGTCGCCAATCCGGAGAAGGAGCGCAAAATCAAGCAGGAAGTGCTCGACATCTTCTACGATGCCGATCTCCTTCGACTGCGCAGCAGGCAATTTCTCGGCCGCGCCTGCTGGCTGTTCAGCCAAGGACGCGGCTTCGTCAAATTCGCGCCGGTCGAGGCGATCGAGGCTGATGCCAGGTCGCACCAGGAATGGATCGACCGGTCGAAACCGGTTCTGACGCAATCAAAATCGGGCAGCGGCGATTGCTTCACACTGCTGCACTACGGCCGGGCGTCTTGACCGCTGAGCCGCACTAGTCACCCACGCGCTGCAGCGTGCCCATATGGTTGTCCTTGAGGAAACCGATGGTCATGGCCGAGGCCTTGCCGTCCGGGACGGGTGCCAGCTTGCTGGTTGGAAAGGTTTTGAACGACGAAGGCGCCGTAGAGCGCGACCGTCGCTCGCGTGTCGAACTCTCGACTTTCGCCGCAATCGACCGGCGCCGCGTTTTCGGGCAATCTCACCCGGCGGCGATCATGGGAGGTGGCGAGCCGCCGAGGGAGGATCGCAATGACCGAAATGCCAGCGCTGCCACGCTATGACGAAGCCGTTGCGCAATTCCGCATCGAAGACGAGATCGTCAGGCTGCACGGCGATCCGGCGAGCGGCATCAATGCCTATATCGAATGCTGCGGCCGCTACACCGGCGAGAACCGCCTGGCGCTGCGCGCGATCTCGGCCAATGGCGATCTGCGCGAATACAGTTTCGACGATCTCGCCGATATGTCGGGCCGCGTCGGCACCATACTCAAGGAACTCGGCGTGCGCGCCGGCGATGTCGTGGCCGGCATGCTGCCGCGCATCCCGGAACTGGTGGCGCTGATCCTCGGCGCCTGGCGCGTCGGTGCGGTCTACCAGCCACTGTTCACCGCCTTCGGCCCGAAGGCGATCGAGCATCGGCTGAGCTACAGCAAGGCGAAACTGGTGGTGACCAATCCCGCAAACCGCGGCAAGCTCGACGAGGTGGAAAACCATCCGCGCATCGCGACGATTCTTGGCGCCGGCGACACCCTACCCCAAGGCGATATCGATTTCCGCGCAGCAACTGCCGCCGCCTCCCCTGATTGCGAGCCGGTGATGCGCAAGGGCTCCGATCTCTTCATGATGATGTCGACCTCCGGCACGACGGGTCACCCGAAAGGCGTGCCGGTGCCGCTCAACGCCCTGCTCGCCTTCGGCGCCTACATGCGCGACGCGATCGGGCTTCGCGCCGACGACGTGTTCTGGAACATCGCCGATCCCGGCTGGGCCTATGGACTCTACTACGCCATCACCGGGCCGTTGCAGCTCGGCATCGCCACCACCTTCTACGAAGGCGCCTTCAACGCCAAAAGCACCTACGACATCATCGAGCGCCTCGGCGTCACCAGCCTCGCCGGCTCGCCCACCGCCTATCGCCTGCTGATGGCGGAAGGGCCCGAGGCGGCCGCTCGCGTCAAAGGAAAACTGCGCGTGGTGAGCAGCGCCGGCGAGCCGCTCAATCCGGAAGTGATCCGCTGGTTCGACGCGCACCTTGCCGCGCCCATCCATGACCATTACGGCCAGACCGAGAACGGCATGATGGTCAACAATCATCACGGGCTGGCGCACACGGTGCGCGCGGGCTCGGCCGGCTTTGCCATGCCGGGCTACCGCATGGTGGTGCTGGACGATGCCGGCAACGAGCTCGGCCCCAACCAGCCGGGCGTGCTTGCGGTCGACATCGCAAGATCGCCGCTGCGCTGGTTCGACGGCTATCACCAGGCGGATACGCCGGCGATATCGGGCGGCTATTACCGCACCGGCGACACGGTGGAATACGAGCCGGACGGCTCGGTCTCCTTCATCGGCCGCGCTGACGATGTGATTACCTCGGCCGGCTACCGCATCGGGCCCTTCGACGTCGAAAGCGCGCTGATCGAGCATCCGGCGGTCAACGAGGCGGCGGTGGTCGGCGTGCCCGACCCGCAACGCACCGAGATCGTCAAGGCCTTCGTGGTGCTGGCGCCAGCTTACAAGGGCAGCGAGGCGCTTGCCGAGGAGCTCGCCCAGCATGTCAAGAAGCGGCTTTCCGCGCATTCCTATCCGCGCGAGGTCGAGTTCGTCGCCGAGCTGCCGAAAACGCCGAGCGGCAAGATCCAGCGATTCTTGCTGAGGAAGGCCGAGGTGGAGAAGCGGCAGGGGTGACGGGGCGGAAGCTGCCACGTGGGCGATTGGCGAAGGCGACGGCGACATCTGATCTCCCCCCTTGTGGGGGAGATGCCTGGCAAGGCAGAGGGGGGCGCTGTCCCGCCAACCTCTCCAATCGGTCGCACCGCGCCATCGACTGGAGCCTTCTTCAGAAGAACGGCGAAGGCTGGCGTTCCTTCGCGCCCCCCTCTGTCCTGCCGGACATCTCCCCCACAAGGGGGGAGATTGGCAGCTTCAGCACCCGCGCTCGCGGTCTTTTTTTAGCCTGATCTTGTCTTCAAATGCGCATTGTCTTCTGAATAAGACCGAAGGTGGGAGGTTACATCATGCGCCTGGTCTGGACGCTTCTGTTCGCGTTGGCGAGCGGCGCGGCTTTCGCGGCCTCGCCGGAGGACGACTATATCGCGGCGCGCGACAAGGCGATCTCCGATATCGCGGCGCAGGAAAGCTCGAACGCTCAAGTGGAAACGCTCGATGCGGCCAACACAAAAGCGCTGGCCGATCTCCAGCAGCGCCTCACCACCATTCTCGGTCCCCTGGCGGTCAAGGATTTCCCGGCAACCGGCACGATCAATCTCGAAAGCCTCAGCGCTTCCGACATCGGCTTCGGCATGCTCGACGGGCTGCGATACGCCAAGAGCGACGAGGGCCCGAGCATCGTGGCGACGACGCGCGGGCTCGCCGAGCGCTGGCTGCAGTCCAAGGCCGACGGGGACGATGAAAGCCTCAGGCTGCCCGCCGGCCTCGATGAGGCGCTCAAGCTCGACGGCTTCTACACCCAGGCGATCGGCAGCGACGCCGCTTTCTTGAAGACGCTCGACTTTGCGCTGCAGAAGCCGGATGGCGCCGATATCGCCATCGCCAGGCTCGGCGGCTGGACGCAGGATGTCGGGCCGATCTACGACCAGCAGGTCGTCGTCGCGGTGGTCAAGGGCGATCGCATTTTGATCGCCGAGGCGCCCGCGTCACCGCCCGTGCCGAAGATCGCGGCCTGCGAGGCGCTGTGGACCGCGGCTGACGCGGCCGCCCAGAAATTCCAGGAGACCTATCAGGGCTCGGACCTCAAGGACCAGCAGGCCTATGATTCCGCCAATGCCGCCTGGGAAAAGGGCGACGGCGACTATCGCGCCTGCATGGCCGAGCGTCTGCCGGGCGGTCCGGCCTTCCCGGCGCTGCTTGCTCAGGCGCAGCAGCTTGCCGACCACATGGCCGGCCAGTAGGTTGCCTAAACCGACAGCGTCAGTGCTTCCCGACCGTCAGCCTGCGTTGGCGCGCATGTTGCGTCGGCTGTTGCGCCGCGCGGTCGGGCGCGCGGCCTCCGCGATGATCCCGTTGGTTACGGGCACGACGTCCTTGCGTGATCTCGCATCCGTCACCCTGTGCAGCCGCTCGTAAGGCAGCAGCTCCTGGATGCGGGCATTGAGCGCCACGATCTCGGCGCGCAGGTCCTCGCATTCCTGTTTCTGGATATCGAGCTGGATCTGCTCGGACGCCTGCTGCAGCGAAAGCTGCGAGAGGTTGGTGCTGACCACCGACAGGTTCTTCTTGTCGACTTCGTTCTCGTTCCTGAGAACGGCAAGCCTCTCCTCCGCGATCTGCCGTTCGGTCACGGCATCGTTCAATTGCGCCCTGAGCCTTGTCGTCTCGGCAGAGGCTTCGGTCTTGTCGTTCGAGGCCTGCTCCAGCCGCGATTGCAGCTCCTGAATCTCGGAACGCAGGCCACGCAGCTCCGCCTGGCTCCGCGCCAACTCGGCCGCGCTGTCGCTTTCGGCGATGCGGGCCGCCTCGGCTGTTTCGGCGAGCCTGGCCTGCGTCGTCTCCAGCGACTTCTGCAGCCGGGCCTCCTCCTTCTCGTGGCTGCCGAGCTGGGCCATAAGTTCGGCGATATGCGCGGTTTCGTTGGCGTGGGTCGCCGCGAACTCGTCGAACTTGTGCCGGGCTTCCGCCTCGCGCTTTTGCGCCTGCTCCAGGTCGACAGAAAGGCCGACCTGCTTTTCGCGCAGCAGCTTGTTCTCGGCGGCGCGCCTGTCGGCCTCGACAGTCTTGGCCGTCAGCGTCTTGACGATCTCGCCGAACTCCGCCTCGCGCCTGGCGCTCTCATTGCCCATCTCGACCATCTCGAGCCGCACCGCCGCAAGCGCCTCGCGCAGCGACTCCCGGTCCTGGACAAGGCTCGCCTCGCGCTGTTGCCAGGCCTCTGCCGCGCCGTCGCGTTCGCGCTGCTTCCTGGCGGCATCGAGCAGTTGTTCCGACATGGTCTTGTGTTCGGCGCCCAGAGCGGCGTTCGCCAGCTCCAGTTCGTTAGCGCGCAGCGCATCGCGATGCAGAACATTCAGGATATCGCGCGTCATCTGATGCGCGGTGGCAATCTCAGCCAGCCTCGTCTCGATCTCCTCGAGATGGCCCTGTCCGTCGCGGAAAAGCCCGGCGACGGCTTCCAGGGCGGCCAGCCGCGTCTGGGTGTGTGGCGTCAGTCGCGATGCGGCAGTGTCGGACCGGGCCTCGTCGGGCGGACCCTCATCGCTTGCAGCCACCTCGGCGGCCACATCGTCCTCCAGGGACGCCTGTTCGTCAGCCGCAAGACATTCCTCGAAAGCTTCCGCCAGATCCGATTGGAGCTCCTGAAATTCCTTGTCTACGTTTTCGGCCCGCTTGATCAGGGATTTGAAATTCATAACGGCACACCTCTTACGCTCACGCCCGCCGTATTACTTAACAAATTGCTAATTTATCCCTTTACGTTCCCCACGGGAAGCCTGACCAAAAGAAGGAAGAAATTAAGGTTATCGCGACTTTCCAGAGGGTTGCGCGACGTTCCGCCAGCGTCACCTCTACCAAGCGCGGCAAGTGCTTTTTCGACCTCGCGGGCGGCCGTCCGCTTCGGCCCACAAACCAGCCCCTTGTTGCCTTCGCGTCCCGTCACGATATTGTCGTGCCGAGGGCGGCCCCAGCCGGGCGCCGCCGGCACAATTGAAAATTATCGACGGATGGAAGCCTGAACGCGCTTGGCGCGACGGGCGGAACCGAGACGTGGGAAAGTTCAGATGACGGATACGAAGACGACGGAAACCAGGACATTCGAGGCGGATGTCTCGCGGCTGCTGCACATGATGGTGCATTCGGTCTATTCGGACCGGGACGTCTTCCTGCGCGAGCTGATCTCCAACGGCGCGGACGCCTGCGAGAAGCTGCGCTTCGAGGCGATCACCCGTCCCGAATTGCTGGGCGACGACGCCAGGCCGCGCATCACCATTTCCGCTGATCCCGACAACAAGCAGATCGCCGTCGAGGACAACGGCATCGGCATGAGCCGTGGCGAGATGGCCGAGGCGCTGGGCACGATCGCCCGCTCCGGCACCCGCGCCTTCATCGAACGCGTCGAGGCCGGCAAGGCAACGGAGGATTCGCAGCTCATCGGCCAGTTCGGCGTCGGCTTCTACTCTGCCTTCATGGTGGCCGATCATGTCGACGTCATCAGCCGCCAGGCCGGCAGTGAGGGGGCCTGGCGCTGGTCGTCCGACGGCAAGGGCACCTATGAGATCGCACCAGTGCCGCTCACTGCGGCACCCAAACGCGGCACGCGAGTCGTGCTGCATCTGATGGAGGACGCCACCTCCTACACCACGCCTTACCGGCTCGAAGGGCTGGCGAAGTCGCAGTCGGGCCATGTGCCGGTGCCGATCGCGCTTGTCGAGAAGCCGGGCGCCGAACCGCGCGAAATCGCCGACGGCACCGCGCTGTGGGTGCGGCAAAAGAGCGAGATCAAACCGGAAGAATACACCGACTTCTATCGCAGCGTCGCCGGCCAGTATGACGAGCCGGCCGCCACGATCCACTTCCGCGCCGAAGGCCGGCAGGAATACAGCGTGCTCGCCTTCGTGCCGGGATCGCGCCCCTTCGACCTCTTCGACCAGGACCGCAAGGGCCGCATGAAGCTTTATGTGCGGCGCGTCTTCATCACGGACGATGCCGACGTGCTGCCGCGCTATTTGCGCTTCGTGCGCGGCCTGGTCGATTCCGCCGACCTGCCGCTCAACGTCTCGCGCGAGATGATCCAGGAAAGCCCACTGCTCGCCGCGATCCGCAAGGGCGTGACCAACCGCGTGCTCGGCGACCTCGCCAAAACAGCCGACAACGATGCCGAGGCTTACGCCAAGATCTGGGAGAATTTCGGTGTCGTGCTCAAGGAAGGCCTCTATGAGGATTACGAGCGGCGCGAGCAGTTGCTGAAGCTCGCCCGCTTCCGCTCGACCGCGTCCGGCGAAGGTTTGCGCAGCCTGGCTGACTATGTCGCCGCGATGAAGGAAGGGCAGAAGGCGATTGTCTTCATGGCCGGCGACGACCGCGGCCGGCTCGAGGCCTCGCCGCAGCTCGAAGGGTTCAAGGCGCGCGGCATCGAAGTGCTGCTCCTGACCGATCCGGTCGACAGTTTCTGGACGACGATGGCGCCGGAATTCGATGGCAAGCCGTTCAAATCGGTCACCCAGGGCGCGGCCGAGCTTTCGGAGATCCCGCTGCTCGACGCCGCGGCGACGCCGACAGCCGAGACGACGCCGGAATTCGACGGCTTCCTGGCCTTCGTGAAATCGGCGCTCGGAGACGAAGTCTCGGATGTGAAAGCTTCCGACCGCCTGACCGAAAGCGCGGTCTGCCTGGTCGCGCCCGAGGATGGCCCCGACCGCCAGTTTGAGCGCCTGCTCAACGCCGCCGGCCGTCTCGACAAGACGGCGAAGCCGATCCTCGAGATCAATCCGCGCCACGAGCGCGTCGCGGCCCTTGCCAAGCTCGGCGACGAGGAGCGGGCCTTCAAGGAAGACGCGGCACACCTCCTCTACGACGAGGCGCGCGTGCTCGACGGCGACAAGCCGGCCGACGCCAAGGCGTTCTCTGCCCGCCTTGCCCGGCTGATCGAGCGCGGCTTGGCGAGGGTGTGAGGTTTACCCCCTCAGCCCCGGCGCTTCCTGGCCGGTTCTGGCGACATACTCGGTATAGCCACCGCCATAGGTGTGGATGCCGTCGGGCGTGAGCTCCAGCACGCGGTTCGACAGCGCGGCCAGGAAATGGCGGTCGTGCGAGACGAAGAGCATCGTGCCTTCGTATTGCGCGAGCACCTCGATCAGCATCTGCTTGGTCGCCATGTCGAGGTGGTTGGTCGGCTCGTCGAGCACCAGAAGATTGGGCGGATCGAACAGCATCAGCGCCATCACCAGCCGCGCCTTCTCGCCGCCTGACAGCACGCGGCACTTCTTCTCGATCTCGTCGCCGGAAAAGCCGAAGCAGCCGGCTAAAGCCCTGAGGGGCGCCTGCCCGGCCTGCGGGAAATTGTCCTCCAGCGTCTGGAAGACGGTGCGCTCGCCGTCGAGCAGTTCCATGGCGTGCTGGGCGAAATAGCCCATCTTGACGCTGGGGCCGCGCGCGACGGTCCCCTCGTCCGGTTCGGAGGCGCCGGCGACCAGCTTCAGCAGCGTCGACTTGCCGGCGCCGTTGACGCCCATCACGCACCAGCGCTCGCGGCGGCGGATCTGGAAGTCGAGGCCCGAATATATCCAGCGGCTGCCGTAGGACTTGTGTATGCCTTTCAGCGTCGCCACGTCCTCGCCGCAGCGCGGCGCCGGCTGGAACTCGAAGGCCACGGTCTGGCGGCGCTTCGGCGGCTCGACGCGGTCGATCTTGTCGAGCTTTTTCACCCGGCTCTGCACCTGGGCCGCGTGCGAGGCGCGCGCCTTAAAACGCTCGATGAAGGCGATCTCCTTGGCCAGCATCGCCTGCTGGCGCTCGAACTGCGCCTGCAATTGCTTGTCGGCCAGCGCGCGCTGCTCCTGGTAGAATTCGTAATTGCCGGAATAGGAGGTGAGCGCGCCGGCGTCGATCTCGATGACCTTGGAGACGATGCGGTTCATGAACTCGCGATCGTGCGAGGTCATCAGCAGCGCGCCGTCATAGTCCTTCAGGAATTTTTCCAGCCAGATCAGGCTTTCGAGGTCGAGATGGTTGCTCGGCTCGTCGAGCAGCATGACATCCGGCCGCATCAGGAGGATGCGGGCGAGCGCGACGCGCATCTTCCAGCCGCCGGAAAGCTTCGCGACATCGCCGTCCATCATCTCTTGACTGAAGCCCAAGCCATCCAGCACTTCCCGTGCGCGGCCGTCCAGCGCATAGCCGTCGAGCTCCTCGAAGCGGTGCTGCAACTCGCCGTAGCGCTCGATGATTTGATCCATCTCGTCGGCGCGATCGGGATCGCCCATCGCGTGCTCGAGCTCGCGCATCTCGGCGGCCACCGCGCTCACTGGCCCAGCGCCCTCCATGACTTCCGCCACGGCGCTCATACCCTCCATGTCGCCGACATCCTGGCTGAAATAGCCGATGGTGACGCCGCGATCGACCGAGACCTGGCCCTCGTCGGGCTGCTCCTGCCCGATGATCATGCGGAACAGCGTCGTCTTGCCGGCGCCGTTCGGGCCGACGAGCCCGATCTTCTCGCCCTTCTGCAAGGCTGCCGAGGCTTCGATAAAGACGATCTGTCGGCCGTTCTGCTTGCCGATGCTTTCGAGACGGATCATGGGGCGGTCCGGGGTAACTGCGCTGAGATGGCGGGATTTGCCCGGGGGAATACGCGAATGAGGGCGGCAGGGGAAGAGCGCAAACGCCGCAGATGAGGTGATCCCCCCTTGCGGGGGAGATGGCCGGCAGGCCAGGGGGGTCCTCTCACATCGAGCGCCGGCATCTTGTCCCGAAGCGAAGGAGAAGCTGGCGCTTCACGCGCGGCGACCCCCTCTGTCGCCTTTGGCGACATCTCCCCCTCGAGGGGGGAGATTAGCCGCACCCTACTTCGCGTCGTGAAAGATAATCCCCACAGTATGCCGACGTCCCGAGCGCAGGCGGCTGACGCCGTGGCGCAGATTCACGCGGTAGTAGCCCTTGGTGCCCTGCATAGGCCGGTTGTGGACGGCGAAGATCACCGCGTCGCCGCGCTTCAATGGCACCACTTCGGCGCGGCTCTGCATGCGCGGGCGCTGCTCGGTCAGGACGAATTCGCCGCCGGTGAAATCCTCGCCGGGCTCGGACAACAGGATCGCCACCTGCAGCGGAAAGGCGAGCGCGCCGTAGAGGTCCTGGTGCAGGCAGTTGAAGTCGCCGGGGCCGTATTGCAGCAACAAAGGTGTCGGCTTGGTCTGGCCCTCGTCATGACAGCGCTTCAGGAAAGCGGCGTGGTCGGCGGGATAGCGAAGTGCGGCGCCCATCTTCTCGTTCCAGTCGTTGGCGACGGCGGCGAGCCGCGGATAGAGCGCGGTGCGCAGGCCTTCGATCAGGTCCGGCAAGGGATAACGGAAATAGCGATATTCGCCCTTGCCGAAACCGTGCCGGGCCATCACGACATGGCTGCGGAAATGCTCCTCATGTGGGTAGAGCGCGGCGATTTCGGCGCATTCCTCAGGCGACAGCAGGCCCGGCATGACGGCTGAGCCTTGGGCGTTGAGCTCGGAGACAAGGGCGCGCCAGTTCTGTGCGGCGACGCGGGATTCGGCGGAGCGGCTCGCGCGCTTGGTGTTGAGGGAATGGATGGTCATCGTTGCCTCCTTTGATGCGATCAAAGTGGGGCGGAGGCGGTGCGGCGGCCACCCGATTCGTGCGGAGGTGGGCGGCGGCGCCGGAGCGCTGATCTCCCCCCTTGTGGGGGAGATGCCCGGCAGGGCAGAGGGGGGCGCGAAGGATCGCGACGTTTCCGAATTTCATTTTCACGCCAGGCCGTGCCGATTGCTGTCTCGCGGAGACGCCGGCGGGACAGCGCCCCCCTCTGGCCTGCCGGCCATCTCCCCCACAAGGGGGAGATTGCAGCTTCATCGCCGCCGATACCCCTCCAGCTCCGGATCGAGCTCCACCTTCACCGCATTGGTGAACACGCAGGTCGCCACCATGATGCCGGCGAAGGCGGTGAGGTTGACGAGCGACGTCTCGTCATAGCGCGCCTTGAGCGCCGTCCAAATCTCGTCCGGAACGGCATTGGCATCGGCGGCGAGCGCCTTGCCGAAGGACACCAGCAGCGCCTCGTCGGTAGTGGGTTCGATCGTTTCGGGATCGAGGCCGGAATCGATCAGCGCCCGGCGGAAGAAGGTAACCGGTATTTCGGCGCGCAAAGTCTCGGAGATCGCCTTCGAGAACAGCCAGATGGCGCGGTCGTCGAGCGTGGGTCTGAGAAGATCGCGCAGCGTGAACCATTCGGCGTAGATGCGATGCGCCGCCGGCGAATTGAGCAGGATGCGCTTCATGTTGGTCATACGGCCGCGCAAGGCGAGTTCCCGGTCATGCTCGGCGCGGATTTCAGCTGAAGCCGTTGTGTAGTCGATCGGGGAGAGATGCGCCATCGCTCTCACCCCAGCGTCGCGTGAAGCGCTGGCGCGCCGCGCAGCGTGTTGGAGACGGTGCAGATCGTCTCGGCATCCTCGACGATGCGCTGCTTGGTAGCGGCGTCGAGATCGCCGGCGATCTCCAGCCTGATGTTGAATTTTTCGACCCGTGACGGCTCGTCCTTCGCCTTTTCGCCGCTGACGTCGGCCCTCACCTCGCCAAGCCGGTCGGCGACGCCGAGGCGGCTTGCCGCGATGCGGGCGCTGAGCACCATGCAGGCGGCCAAGGATGCATAGAGCAGGTCGAGCGGGTTGAAGCCCGGCGTGCTCACCGAAGTCACGACGTCGACCGCGCCGCCGGTCGGCGTTGTTACCGAGGGCAGACCGCTCGGCGGCAGGATGGCAGAAGCGCCGGTTGTTCTCGTCCGGATTTTGAGCTCACTCATTGAATGTCCTTCGTCCGATTTGGAAGCCATTGATAGCGGACGGGAATTGATGAGGACAACCGCCGAGGTTCGGCGCGGCGTTTGGCGACTGGCGATTCCTCGCCCCATGAAATGGGGGAGAGGTGGCGCGGCGAAGCCGCGACGGAGAGGGGGAGCGCCCTACGAAGGCCCCCTCTCCGTCCGCTTCGCGGACACCTCCCCCCGCTTTTGCGGGGGCGAGGAAAAGGCGCTTTATTTCGTCAGATCAAGCGCGGCCGTCAGGTCGCCCATCGGCGGCTCGCCTTTGGCGGCCAGCGCCTTGTCGCGGGCGACGATGCCTTGCAGCACCGGTAGGTCGTAGCGGTTGGTGATGAAGCGCAGGATCGAGGTGGTGTCGTACTGCGTGTGGTCGACCGTGCCCATCCTGGCATAGGGCGAGATGATGAAGGCCGGGACGCGGTTGCCCGGACCCCAGCGGTCGGCCTTGGGCGGCGCGACGTGATCCCAGAAGCCGCCATTCTCGTCATAGGTGACGACGACCAGCATGTGCTGCCATTGCGGGCTCTTCTCCAGATGCGCGACGAGGTCGGCGAGGTGCTTGTCGCCGGAGGACACGTCGGCATAGCCGCCATGCTCGTTGAGGTTGCCCTGCGGCTTGTAGAAGGTGACGGCCGGCAGCTTGCCGTCGTCGATTGCCTTGATGAACTCGACACCGTCGAGGCCGCCGTCCTTGAGGTGTTCGGCGCGCGCGGCGGTGCCCGGCGCATAGGCCGCGAAATAATTGAAGGGCTGATGATGGAACTGGAAGTTCGGCGCCGGCGTGGCGTTCTTGCCGTCGAGCGCCGCCTGCCAGGCGCCTGAATACCAGGCCCAAGTCACGCCCTTCAGCGACAGGAGATCGCCGATGGTGACCTCGTGCTGCGGCGGCAGCGTTGTCGGCTGCGCCGGATCGGCCAGCGCCTTGTCGCCGCCCTCGGCCGGCTTGTTGGCGCTCGGCTGGTAAGGCGGCTGCAGGGTGTTGACGGCATAGAAGTCCGGCGTGATCGCGCCGTCATTGACGAATTTCGGCACGCCGCCAAGCGCGGAGGCCGGCGAGTTGTCAGCCACCTTCAGCGTCACGCCATCGGGCTCGACGACGGCGACCTGGCCCTTCACCGGGCTGGTGTCGGCGTGCGGGTAGAACGGCACGCAGGCGCAGGCCAGCATGAAGTGATTGAGGAAGGAGCCGCCAAAGGCGCCCTGGAAGAAATTGTCGGCGAGCACGTATTTCTTGGCGACAGTCCACATCGGCAGCACCGAGCCGTCATAGTGACCCATCACCAGCGAGCCGGAATCGGCCCAGGCTACGAACTTGTCGTTCCGGCCGGCGTCGATCTGCATCTGCTCCTGGTAGAAGCGGTGCCAGAGATCATGCGTGATGACGTTGGTGCCCTCGTTGAAACCCTTGGGATCGTCGATGGCGAAGACGGCATTGGCGAGATGCGCGGTCTGGGCTTCCGTCACCGCGGGCGTGACACCCTTGCCGGTCAGCCCGCCCCAGGCCGGCGGCAGCTCCGCAAGCGGCTTGCCGTCGCGGTCGAGCTGGCGCGCCTGATCGGCCGAGACATTGGCCAGGCCATTGGCGCCGGGGAAGCCGCCATAGAGGTTATCGAAGCTGCGGTTCTCGGCGTAGATAACGACGACGGTGTCGATCTTGTCGTAGCCGGGAGGAGCCGCATGGGCAGCAGCGGTGAGCGATGCCAGCGCCGTCGAGGCGAGGCAAAGGGAGAGAAAGGGCCGGATCATTGGGGAAATGCCTCGTGGCTGGGGAATGGCTGGAGGAACAAGCCGACGCTAGGACTGGCGCTTGTCAACTTTGTGACAGGGGCATGGACTACGCGGAACTGGTAATCTGAAGTGCTGAACAGGTTACGCTGGCGGGACAGTACCCCTCTGTCCGGCCGGACAGAGGGGTGTGTGAAGGATCTCGGCGCAGGGGATCTACGCCTCCGCCCGATAGGTCATCAATCCGTAGCAATGCCTGCTTACGCTAGGGACAAACGGGATCAGCCCACCATGACAGGATGGAAATCCGTGAGGCTCGCAACTCTGGCCGGCATCGCCATCCTGTGGCCGGCGGACGGCCTGCCGGCGGGCAGCACTCACCCCGGTCCGCTATCGCGCGCGGAAGCCTTCGCCCGCGCCGAGGCGCTGACGGTGCTCGGGCGAAAAATGTTCTTCGACCCGTCGCTGTCCGCGTCCGGCAAGCAGGCCTGCTCGTCCTGCCACGACCCCAACCATGCCTTCGGCCCAGCATCGGCCGCGCCGGTCGAGATGGGCGGGCCGAACCTCGACCAGCCGGGCCAGCGCGCCGTGCCGTCGCTGCGCTACCTGCAGGCGGCGCCGGCCTTCACCGAGCACTTCTATGACTCCGAGGACGAAGGCGACGAGAGCGTCGACAACGGCCCGACCGGCGGGCTGACCTGGGATGGACGCGCCGACCATGGCAGGGACCAGGCGAGGATCCCGCTGCTCTCGCCCTTCGAGATGGGCAATGAGGACGAAGCCGCCGTGATCGCAGCGCTTCGCAAGGCGCCTTACGCCGATGCCTTCAAGGCGGCGTTCGGCGCGGATGTGCTCGACCATCCGCAAGATGCCTTCGACGCCGCGGTCGAGGCGCTCGGCACCTTCGAGCAGAGCAGCGCCGATTTCTATCCCTATTCCAGCCGCTACGACGCCTTCCTTGCCGGCAAGGCCCAATTGACAGCGCAGGAGCTGCGCGGCCGCGCGCTGTTCGAGGATGAAAACAAAGGCAATTGCGCGAGCTGCCATTTGAGCGAGCCGGCCAATGACGGCGAGTCGCCGCAATTCACCGATTTTGGCCTGATCGCGATTGCCGTGCCGCGCAACCCGGCGATCCCGGCCAATGCCGATCCGAACTATTTCGATCTCGGGCTCTGTGGCCCGCTGCGCACCGATTTCAAAGGGCATAGCGAATATTGCGGCCTGTTCAAGACGCCGACACTCCGCAACGTCGCGCTGCGCAAAAGCTTCTTCCACAACGGCTATTTCCACACGTTGCGCGAGGCGGTGGCCTTCTACGCCAGCCGCGATAGCGACCCGGGCCGCTGGTATCCGAAGAACGCCGACGGCACGATCAACAAATTCGACGACCTGCCAAAGGCCTACCGGGGAAACCTCAATACCGACCCGCCCTTCAACGGCAAAAAACCCGGCGACAGGCCGGCGCTGACCGACACCGAGATCGACGACATCGTCGCCTTCCTCGGCACCCTGACCGACGCCGACCAGGCGGGGCAGTGAAGGCGGCGCGTTGTCCGAGCGCATTGTGCGGATTTGCCGTCCGGCATCGAATCGAAGTAATCGGACGAAAGCGTATGTGGGCTAGATCATAGGAACGCCGTGAAACGCCTGCAATATTAGAGGCTCTTCATGGAAGGAGTCTCGGATGAGATTCGTCGCGTTACAGGACCCGACCGACCGTTGGACGGTGTTTGATACGGCCAATGAGGAGCCCGCCGAATTTGGCGGCCGCGTACTCATTGGCCTGACGTCGCATGAAGCCCTGCGGCTCGCGGCCGCGGCCAATGATGAGGCGGGATGCCGGAAAATCAATGTGCTGGGGTCCCGTCAAGGCCAGTAAGGGGGATCCCGGACAGTTCCCTCTCCTCCCGGAAAAGCGCAAGCGAACAAGCGGTTGAGACGGCGCGCTGCCAGATCGATTCAGGTCACTCATCCGGCCGGCGCGTAGCGGTTCACCACCATGCCGCAGGCATAGGCTTTCGAGCCGATGAGCTTCAGCCCGGCGAAGCCGCCCTGGTCGAAGATGCGGCGACCGCTGCCCAGCACGGCCGGGTTGATGAAGAGCTGGAACTCGTCGACCAGGCGGGCGGCGATCAGCGCCGAGGCGAAGCCGGCGCCGCCGAACACGGCGATGCTACCGCCTTCGCCCGCCGTCAACGCGTTCACCTCGCGCGGCAAGTCACCGCTGGCGACCCGCGTGCGCTCCCATCGCGACGCCTTCAGCCTGTCGCTCAGCACCACCTTCTCAGCTTCGACGATGCGCTGGGCAAAGGCATAGAAGCGGTCCTTTGGGTATTTCCTTGCCGCATTGCCCCAGTGGTTGAGATAGCCCTCCTCCGCCATCTTGCGGCTGAGCAGAATGGTGTCGGCGGTTTCGAACACGGCGTTGAAGTCCTGCTTCAACTCGTCGTCCCAGTCGCTCTCGTCGCCCCATTCCCAAAGTTGCCAGCGATGGTCCTCATCGGCGCCGACGAAGCCGTCGACCGACATCTGCATCTGCAGGATGAGCTTTTTCATCCGGAATCCTCCTCGTTGAAAATGATTTACTTTCGGAACCATTTGACGCATGGCGATAAATGATGTCAATAGTAAAGTGATTTAAAAATGGAACCATAATCCATGTCGACCCGGGATCGGTCGGGCTGCCCGATCAGCCTCTCGCTCGAACTTTTAGGCGACCGGTGGACGCTGCTTATCATCCGCGACATGGTCTTCGCCGGGAAAAAGCACTTTCGCGAGTTCCTGCTGTCGGACGAAGGCATCTCGTCGCGGACGCTCGCCGAACGGCTGCAGACGCTGCAGGACGAAGGCATCCTCACCCGCACCGAAGATCCCTCACACGGGCTGAAGGCGATCTACCGGCTGACCGAGGCCGGCATCGACCTGCTGCCGGTGCTGGCGACGCTGGGCGCCTGGGGGAGCAAATATCGCAAGGCGGACGGTGAGTTGGCGCGGATCGCCAAGGAACTCTCGGCCGGCGGCGAGCCGGCGCTGGAGCGGATGAAGGAAAAGCTCAGGGCGGAGCATTTGGGGTAGGCCGAGGCGCTGCGCTGCTAATCTCCCCCCTCGAGGGGGAGATGTCGCCGAAGGCGACAGAGGGGGTCGCCGGGCGTGGAGCGCCGACGCCTTCTTTCACCAAAAGGCGCCGAGCCCAGTCTGACCGCCCCCCTCTGGCCTGCCGGCCATCTCCCCCTCAAGGGGGGAGATCGCCAAACCCTTTTTGCCCGACAAATTAAAAGTTGACTCTTTTACTCATCTTGCATAGCGCTGCGCGCAGCGAAGATGGGGATCAGGGTGATGACGAACAGGCGCGTTCTGGCGGGGCTTTTGCTGGCGACGACTTTCCTGCATGCGCCGCGGGCGCTGGCGCAGGAGAAGCAGGAAGTGCTTGCACCGATCCAGGTCGAGGGCCAGGCCGGCGATGGCAGCGCCGACTTCGACGGCTACAAAGCAAAGAAGGACGCCGGCGCAAACAAGTCCGACCAGCCGCTGGAAAAGACGCCGCAGGCGGTGAGCGTCATCGGCACCCGGCAGATCGAGGACCAGGCCGCGCGGTCAGTCGTCGAAGCCACGCGCTATTCGCCGGGCATCCGCTCCGAAACCTTCGGCAACGACACCCGCAACGACTGGTTCCTGATCCGCGGCTTCTCCTCGCAGGTCAGCAGCTACTTTCTCGACGGGCTGCAGCTGCAGTCGAGCGACAGTTTCGCCACCTGGAAGGCGAACCCTTATCTGCTCGACCGCATCGATGTCTTGCGCGGACCGTCCTCGGCGCTCTACGGCGCCTCGAATCCGGGCGGCCTCATCAACCTCGTCTCCAAGCGGCCGGCCTTCCAGAACCGCGGCGAAACGGCGATCGGCGTCAACGAGTTCGGCAATGTCTGGACCGGGCTCGACGTCGAGGGCGTCAACAAGGACGGCACGCTCGCCTACCGCTTCATCGCCACCGGCAATTACGGCGGCACCCAGGTCGACTATACCGACAATGACCAGTTCGCCATCATGCCGGAGGTGACCTGGAAGCCGGACGAAGACACCAGCCTCACCGTCTACGCCAACGTCTCGAAGCTGAAGACGCGCGGCCAGAATTTCCTGCCCTATGTCGGCACCGTCGTCGACGCGCCCTTTGGAAAAATCCCGCGCGACCTGTTCACCAGCGAACCCGGCGTCGACAAGTTCGAGCGCTCGCAGCAGATGATCGGCTACGAGTTCGAGCACCGCTTCGACAATGACGTGACGGTCCGGCAGAACCTGCGCTACGGCCATCTCGATGTAGACTTCCGCAACGTCTATGGCGAGGGCTGGCTGAACAACGATCCGGCGAGCGGCATGCTCGACCGTGCCAATTTCCTGTCGAAGCCGGACCTCGGCCTGTTCACCGTCGACAACCAGGTCGAATGGAAGACGTCCACAGGACCTATCGACCATACGCTGCTTCTCGGTCTCGACTACAAGCGCTTCGACCTGCATGACGAATCGGGCTTCGAGGATGCGCCGCCGTTCGATGTGCTCGATCCGGTCTATAACGGCGCGCCGCCGGTCACCTCGCGTTACGACCAGTCGAACACGCTGCAGAGCCAGACCGGTCTCTATGCGCAGGACATGATGCAAATCGACCGGCTGAACCTGGTGTTCAGCGGCCGCTACGACGATGTCCAGACCAAGGTCACCGACCGCCCGACCGGCGTGCGCACCAGCTATTCCGCCGATGCCTTCAGCGGCCGCGCCGGCGCGATCTACAATTTCGACAACGGCATCTCGCCCTATGCCTCGATCTCGCGCTCGTTCCTGCCGCTGACCGGCACGGACACGGCCTCCGGCGATGCCTTCAAGCCGGAAACGGCGGTGCAATACGAGGTCGGCGTCAAGTATCAGCCGACATGGCTGAGCGACGTGATGCTCACCGCATCGCTGTTCGACCTGACGCGCGAAAATGTCGTGACCAGCGACGGCGTGCTGTTCAACCGGCAGATCGGCAAGGTCAATTCGCGCGGCATCGAGCTCGAGGCCGTCGGCCAGCTCACGCCCGACCTGAAGCTGACCGGCGCCTATACCTGGTATGACCTCAAGATCAAGGAAGGCAACCCGGCCGAGATCGGCAAGGTGACGACCGGCACGCCGGAACAATTCGGCTCGCTTTGGCTCGACTACGCCGTCCCGTCCGACCGGCTTCAAGGCGTCACCCTTGGCGGCGGCGTGCGCTATGTCGGTTCCTCTTTCGCCGACGCGGCCAACACGCAGAAGGTGCCGGACGTCGTGCTGTTCGATGCCGCGATCCGCTACGAGAAGGACAATTTCAAGGCCGCGCTCAACGTCTCCAACCTGTTCGACAAGGCCTATGTCGCCTCCTGCAACATCACCTGCTTCTACGGCGAGAGCCGCGAGATCAGCCTGACGATGGGCTACAAATGGTGACGGCAGCAGCCGGTCGGCGCTCGTGATCGCAAGGCTTCTGGCATTCCTGATTGCGTTGCTGGCGGCGCTGCCGGCGGTGGCTGCAGAGCCCGTGCCTACGCATGCCAAGCGCGTCGCGACCGTCGACTGGGGCACGGCCGAGACGCTGCTGGCGCTGGGCATCACGCCGCTCGGGCTTGCCGAAACCGCCGGCTACCGCGACTGGGTCGGTGCCCTGCCCCCCGACATCGCCGAGCTTGGCCTGAGAGCCACGCCCAGCCTCGAATATCTGGCGGCGCTGAAACCCGAGGTGATCCTGTCGACGCCGCAATTCACCGCCATCGAGCCGGTGCTCGGCAAGATCGCGCCGGTCATCAGCCTCGCCACTTTCACCGACGATCTTGAGCCCTACCGCCATGCGCAGGAGAACACGAGACGGCTCGGCGCACTCACCGGTCGCGAGCAGGCGGCGGGCGATCTCATCGCCGCCACCGACGCCCGGATCGCGAAGCTGAAGGATGCTGTCGGCACGACGCAGACCAAGCTCGTGCTGGTGCTCTACTTCCAGGACGACCGCCACGCCTGGGTATTCTGCCGCGGCAGCCTCTTCGACGACGTGATGAAGCGCGCCGGACTGACGAATGCCTGGATGGGCCGTGGCAATTTCTGGGGTTTTGCCAATGCCGGCGTCGACCAGCTTTTCGCCATCCGCGACGCCGCCGTGCTGGTGATCGAGCCGGTGCCGCCCGCTGTCCGCGCCAAGCTTGCGGCGCGCGACGGGCTGCTCGGCCAGTTGCCGGCCTTCGCGCCCGGCAATTATGAAATCCTGCCCAGCGTTTGGGGTTTTGGCGGCCTGCCGTCCGCCGTACGCTTCGCCGATCTGCTTCTCCAGCACATTGAGCTTTTCGGGCGCGGCCATGCTTCATGACCGCCGCCGTCTGGCGGTCTTTTTCGCGGGCGGCGCCTATCTGCTGCTGGTCGCCGGGCTGATCGTCCATAACATCGCCGATATCCAGGGCAGCGAGGCGGTGCGCGCGCTGCTCCTCGATTACGCCTATTGGCCGCGCCTTACGGTTTCGCTGCTGGCGGGCGCGGCGCTCGGCCTGGCCGGCGTCTTGATGCAGCAGGCGCTGCAGAACCCGCTTGCGGCGCCGGAAACGCTCGGCGTCAATGCCGGCGCGCATCTGGCTTTGACCGTCGGCCTGCTCGCCGCGCCCGCCCTGCATGCCGCGCATCCCGAGTTGCTGGCGATCGCCGGCGCCTTCGCCGCCTGGGGGCTGATCGCGGCGATCGGCTGGCGGCGCCGCGCCGACCCGACGGCGCTGATCCTCTCAGGCTTCGTCGTCAGCTTCGCGCTGGGCTCCATTTCAAGCCTCTTGATGCTGCTCAACCAGCAATATCTCGCCTCGATGTTCATCTGGGGCGCCGGCTCGCTGGTCGAGGACGGCTGGACCGGGGTCGAGCAATTGGCGCTGCGTGTCGCCATCGGCGCGATCCTCATTGCCGCCCTGGCGCGGCCTTTGCTCATCCTCGGCTTCGGCGACCAGCAGGCGAAAAGCCTTGGCCTGTCGAAGCTCCTGAAGCCGCTGCTCATTGCCACCGCCGTGCTGCTCTCGGCAAGCGTGGCGGCCGCCGTCGGCATCATAGGTTTCGTCGGGCTGGCGGCGCCGCATCTGGCGCGGGTGCTCGGCGCGGGAAAACTCGGCGAGCGGCTTGTCGCCGCGCCGCTGGCTGGCGCTGCGCTCGTGCTCCTCGTCGACCAACTCATCCAGCGCCTGCCGCCCGACCAGGCTGCAAACCTGCCGACCGGCGCCGTCACGGCGCTGATCGGCGCGCCGATGCTGATCTTTTTGCTGCGGCGCGTGCCGCGCCTGATGCTGGAGACAGGCGGCGGGCTTGCGGCGAGCCTCGGCAACGGCGGCGCAAAGCGGTCGGCGGTTGTGCTCGCCGCACTGGCGACCGCGCTGGCGCTGGTGCTTGCGCTCGCCTTCCTCCTCGGTCGCGGGCCGGACGGCTTCGGCTTCTATCCGGGAGCCTTCCCCTGGCGCCTGCCGCGCGTCGTGGCGGCCTGCGGCGCGGGTCTCGGCCTCGGCGTCGCTGGCTGCCTGGTCCAGCGGCTGTTCGCCAATCCGATGGCGAGCCCGGAAATCCTTGGCATCGGCGGCGGCGTCGCCATGGGGCTGATCGCGGTGCTGCTGCTCTTCGCCGATGCCAGCGCCGGGCTTCAGCTTTTTGGCGCAATTGTCGGCGCGTTGGCAGTGACCGGAGCGATCCTTATGCTTGGCCTCGACCGCGGCTTCACGCCGGAGCGACTGCTTTTGACCGGCATTGCCATCACGGCGCTGCTCGACGCGTCGAGCCTGCTGTTCCTCGCGCTCGGCGATCCGCGCTCGGGCCAGGTGCTCGCCTGGCTGAGCGGCTCGACTTATTGGGTGGAGTTGAATTTCGCTGTTGTCGTGCTCCTGGCCGGCCTCGCCGGGCTGGCGCTCTCGGCGCTTGCATGCCGCTGGCTGGAGATCCTGCCGCTAGGGTCGAGCGTGGCGACCAGCCTCGGTATTCCGCTGCACGCGGCGCGGCTCGCCGTGCTGGTGCTGGCGGCGATCACGACGGCAGCCGCGGCGCTGGTCGTCGGCCCAATGAGTTTCGTCGGGCTGCTCGCGCCGCATCTGGCCGGGCTGATGGGCCTGCGCCGCGCCGGCCCGCAATTGTTTGGCGCCGCGATGGCGGGGGCGGCGCTGGTGGTGTTCGCCGACTGGATGGGGCGCATCGTGTTTGCACCGACGGAGCTGCCGGCAGGGGTGCTGTCGGTGCTGATCGGGAGCTTGGCGGTGATGGGCGTGGTGATGGGGAGGCGGGCGGCGCGCTGAGTTTGCGAGCGTCCGCGCTGCCAAGGTTCGTGCTCTACGGCGCCCCCCTCTGTCCTGCCGGACATCTCCCCCACAAGGGGGGAGATTGGCAGCTTAGGCGCCGGCCATCTTTCTGCAAACGTTAGAGATTGGCGAAAGCCGAGGCGACATCCGATCTCCCCCCAAGTGGGGGAGATGTCCGGTAGGACAGAGGGGGGCGCGAAGGATCGCGGCGTTGCTGGGATTGCCGCACAATATCCCAGTCAGCAGTGTTCACTATCTCCATTCCTGCCAAACCCACTCTGCGCTAGACTACAACAGCCGCAAAGGACAGCTTCGCCATGATCGTCCAGGCCTGCATCAACGGCGCGCGTACTGCCGATTTCCACCCTGCCCTGCCGCTCGACCCCGACGCCATGGCGCGCGACTGCGCGGCCTCGATCGCGGCGGGCGCGGCCGAGCTGCATGTGCATGCGCGAGGCGCCGACCGTCAGGAAAGCCTCGCCCCGGAGCCGATGGATCGGACGGTGGCGGCGCTGCGCCGCGCCTGCCCCGGCACGCTGATTGGCGTCTCAACCGGCGCCTGGATCGAGAAGGACGACAGGCGCACGCTTGCGGCGATTGCCGGCTGGCATGAGCTGCCCGACTATGCCTCGGTCAACCTCAGCGAGGCGGCTGCGCCCGAAGTGATGGAGACCCTGCGTAGCCGCGGCGTCGGCATCGAGGCCGGGCTCGCGTCGATCGGCGATGCGCTCCGGCTCGCCAGCCTCGACCATGGCGGGCGGGTGCTGCGCGTTCTGATCGAGATTTCCGAGCAGACGCTGGACGAGGCCTTCCCGGTTGCCGAAGGCATCGAAAAGGTGCTGCAGCGCGAAGGCATCCGGCGCTCGATCCTGCTGCATGGCGAGAACGCGACGGTGTGGCCTTTCGTCGAGCGCGCAGCGGCACGGAAGTTTTCCACCCGTGTCGGGCTGGAGGACGGCAAGGAGTTGCCGGACGGCAGTGTCGCGGCAGGCAACGCCGCGCTGGTTGCGGCGGCGGTGGGGATTTATCGCAGGACGTAAATTGGCTCAGCCGATCTTTGCCAACGGCTCGGCGTTTATCTCGACCCACTCGCAGCGCCGGCTGTCGTGGTAAAAGGACTGGAAGGGCGGCGGGAACGACGGGTCGGCGAAGGCGCCTACCGGAATGGCGGTAAGGCCGGGCTGCGTGTCTATCCGGTAGTGGACATTGCTCCCGCAGTCCGGGCAGAAGCTGTAGATGACGCGGCCGCCCTGCTCGCCGACGCGCGTGAATTGCGCTGACCGCCCCTCGATCGAAACGTCACCTTCCGCAAACCGGACATTGTAGCTGAAGGCGCTGCCGGTGCGCCGCTTGCAGTCGAGGCAGTGGCACACCGAAATGCGCACCGGCTCGCCCACGCAAGTGGCCGACAGTTGACCGCAGGAACATTCGGCGCGACGCGTGACCATTCTGGCTCCTCCCCTCTTCACACGCTACTGCGTGTCGGCGTTGGCTCTCAGCTCGGCGCGCTTCTCATCCGACACTACGGCAAGGTCGAGCACCTTCTGCAGGCCCGCCGCGTGGCGGAAGTTCGGCTCGGTCTGCGCGCCGCTCTTCACCGCATCGACGAAGCGCTGGTAGTTGGTGGGCACCGTGCCGGCGTCGAGCTTTTCCCACTTGGCGTTCTCAACATTCTCGCCAACGCAAGCCTTCAGCATCGAACCATCAAGGTTGTGCACCACCTCGATGCCGCCCTTGTCGCCATAGATGCGCAGCCTGAGCTCATTGAGGTGGCCGGTCGCCCAGCGGCTGGCATGCACCAAGCCGAAGGCGCCGTTGGCGAAATCGAGCGTCATTGCGAAACTGTCATTAGCGTCAAGGCCGTATTCGCCGATGCGGTTGCCCGGCGCCTTGTCGAAGGCGCGCAGGCGGCAGAAGACATGGTCGATGTCGAGGGCGGCGCCATAGCTGGCGAAATCGAGGATGTGGATGCCGACATCGCCGAGCACGCCGTTCGAGCCGTGGCCGCGCGACAGCCGCCACAGCCATTTCGTATCGGTGCGCCAATCGCCCCAGAATTTCGACACCAGCCAGCTCTGCAAATAGGACGCCTCGACATGGCGCACCGTGCCGATCTCGCCCGCCTGCACCATCTGGCGCGCCTTCTGCAAGGGCGCGACATTGCGATAGGTGAGGTTGACCATGTTGACGACGCCGGCGGCTTCCGCGGCATCGGCCATCTCGCTCGCCTTGCCGAAATTTTCCGCAAGCGGCTTTTCGCATAGCACCGGCTTGCCGGCGGCAATCAGCGCCATGGTGGTCGGGTGATGGATGCGGTCGGGCGTGACATTGGCGACCGCGTCGAAATCGCCCCAGTCGAGCGCCGCCTCCAGCGAGGTGAAGCGCTTCGGGATCTTGTAGGCGTCGGCGTATTCGCCGACACGGGCCGGATCGACATCGACCGCGCCGACGATGTCGACGCCCTCTATGGCGCTGAAGCGGCGGGCATGTTCCTGCGCCATCCAGCCGGTACCAAGTATCAAAAGCCGCATTTTGTTTCTCCGAGCGAATTGGTTCGATTCAATGATAGGAGGCGGACATGGTTTATTCCAGACGGAAAACCGCTGCGCATCTTATGGAATTAGCGGAATCCGCCCTCGCCGGCCGCGTGCAGCTTGCCGCCGCGCTCGACGATCGGCTCCAGCGCCTTGTCGACCGGCACGTTCGGCGCGGTGAGGATGGCCGGCTTCGCCCCTTGCGGGTTATGCGCCCACCTCACCGCGTTGCGCAGCACCTTCTGCACCGTCGCGTCGTGATAGGTCGGATAGGTCTCGTGTCCAGGGCGAAAGTAGAAGACGTTGCCGGCGCCGCGCCGGTAGGTGAGGCCCGAACGGAACACCTCGCCGCCCTGGAACCAGGAGATGAACACCGTCTCCAGCGGCTCCGGCACGGCGAACTGCTCGCCATACATCTCCTCGTATTCGATCTCGAAGAACTCGCCGATGCCTTCGGCGATCGGATGGCTGGGACTTGTCACCCACAGCCGCTCGCGCTCGCCGGCCTCGCGCCATTTCAGCGTGCAGGGCGTGCCCATCAGCCGCTTGAATATCTTCGAGAAATGCCCGGAATGGAGCACGATCAGCCCCATGCCTTCGAAGACGCGGCGCGCCACGCGCTCGACCACTTCGTCGGCCACCGCGCCATGGTCCTTGTGGCCCCACCAGACCAGCACGTCGGTCTCGGCGAGGCGGGCCTCGGGCAGGCCGTGCTCGGGCTGCTCGAGCGTCGCGGTCGAGGCGGAGATCGCCTTGTCGGCGGCGAGCGCGTTGGCAATGGTGGTGTGCATCCCTTCCGGATAGATGCCGGCGACCACCTCGTTGGTCCGCTCATGGATGTTCTCGCCCCAGACGACAGCGCGTATTGTCATGGATAGCCTCGTGAATGATTGTGAGGGTGGAGCCGCCCCGCGCCATAGATAGCGTCTTCGGCCGGTATTGGAAGCGGTTTTCGACGATCGGTTGTTCGGCCAAGGCGTGCGGAGAAAATCTGAAAGGTTGGCGGGACAGCGCCCCCCTCTGTCCTGCCGGACATCTCCCCCACTTGGGGGGAGATCAGACGTCACGCCGACTTTCGCCAATTACTGGCGTGGCAAGAAGAGCGAGGCGCAAAAGCTGCCAATCTCCCCCCTCGTGGGGGAGATGTCCGGCAGGACAGAGGGGGGCGCGAAGGAACGCTACCTTTACAAATTTCCATGCTGACGTGGACCCGAAACCACCCTTCCCGACCAACAACATACACCCTTATGCTCCCGCTTTGATTCAACCTCCTCCACCCAATTGGCAAGCGTCCCTTCCCGTGCGCAATATCAGGCATGGGCGAAGTGCTTGTAGGAGCAGCGATCTTTGCTTGTCTGGCCGGGGCGTCGCTGGTCAGCCTAATGGTACACGAGCGCTTCCCCGCTCACCACTTGCAGGACGACACCAGCGTGGTGGTGCGGCTTGCCGCGAACCTTTTCGTGGTGATGTCCTCGCTGATGCTCGGCCTGATGATCAACTCGGCCAAGAACACATTCGAGGCCATCAACGGCAACGTCCACACCTTCGCGACCGATATCATCCTGCTTGACCGAACGCTCCGACACTACGGACCGGAGGCGGACAGCGCCCGGCAATCGCTCACCGCCTATGTTCAGCGCGTCGTCGACACCTCGACCGCCGACAGCGACACAACCGTCGTCCCGAACAGGTTGTCGGAACTGCTGCTCAATCAGGTCGGCGATATACTGGCGGGATTGACGCCCACGGATGCCAAGCAGACAGCCGCGCAGCAGGCCGCGACACAGCAACTGCAGAAGCTGATCGAGCAGCGCTGGATACTGGCCGAGCAGTCCGAAGGCGCCATACCGGCGCCGCTGATCGCCCTGCTTGTCGCCTGGCTGACGTTGATCTTCGCCAGCTTCGGCTTCCGGGCGCCGCGCAACGGCACCATCGTCTTTACGTGCCTCATTTCCGGGGCGCTGGTGGCGGCGGCGATCTATCTGATCATCGACATGGACAGCCCCTTCTCCGGCCCGATCCAGGTCTCGCCGGCGCCCCTGCAGAGGGCGCTGGCGGAACTGACGCAGTGAGATCACTGGCGGTTTAACATATCGACCAGCAGCTTCGCCGCCGCCGCCGCGCCATCGGCGCGGACCGAGCGGGCGACCGCGCTTGCGCGAGCCCGGGTTTCCGATGCAAGCGCCACCTCGAGCGCCGCAGCCAGTGACTCCACCGTCGGCGCCGGCCCGTCATGCGCGACGCCGATGGCAAGCTCGGCCACCCGCCGCGCCCAATAAGGTTGGTCGCCGATCTGCGGCACCACCACTTGCGCAGCCCCTGCCCGCGCGGCGGCGACGGTCGTGCCGGCGCCGCCGTGATGCATGACGGCGGCGGCGCGGCCGAACAGCGCCTGCTGGTTGACGTCGCCGACGGCAAAGCAATCTTCGCGATCGTCGATCAGGCTGAGCCCCGCCCAGCCATGCGCGATCACCGTGCGCCGGCCCATGGCGCGGATCGCCTCGATCGCGGCGCGGGCGGACTCCTGCGCGACCGCAATGGAGCCGAAGCCGACATAGACCGGCGGCGAGCCGGCCTCGAGGAACACTTCCAGCCCGTCAGGAAGCGGCCGTTCGTCCGGCAGTATCCAGGCGCCGGTCTGCATGGCTTCGATCAGGTCCGAGGGCAGCCATGGCCCGAGCGTCGGGTCGCAGGCAAGCAGAACAGGATCGCCGAAGACATAATCGCGGACATTGTCCAACGGATGCAAGCCGAGCGATGCGCGGAGGCCGTTGATCGCGCCGCCAAACAGCGCGTTCTTGGTCGCGATATCATGGTCCCAGAGCGCTCTATTGTCGGTCACCCCGGCCGGCAGCGGATGGCCCGGATATTCATAGGGCCGGTTGTGCGCCGACGGCAACCAAATCGGACAGAAGGTGCCGAGGGTGTAGGAAATACCCCGCTGCTCGGCAACCAGCCGCGCGGCGGCACAGGAAGGAAAAAGGCCGCACGCCACCACGGCATCGCAGCCTTCGGCGGCGGCCATGAGAGTATCGTATTGCCTAGCGACGATTTCCGCCGCCTGGCCGGAGATGAGTTCGGCCACGCCATCGGGCGATGCCGATGCTCTGCGCCGCGTCATCTCCTTCACCCATTCGCGCACCGGCGCGAAGGCCGGCGCCAGCGGCACGCCGGCACGGGCGCACAGAGCGGCAAACTCCTCATCACCGGGGACGCTCACCCGCACCTCGACGCCGAGCGCGTGCAGCGCCGCCCCGAGGGCCACCACCGGCTCCACGTCGCCACGCGAACCGTAGGTCGACAATAAAATCCGCATTCGGGAACTCCCTTTTCCAGAAATCGAGGTCAAGGGCAGCGTACATACGGCATGGCCCGGGTCTTGCCGCAAGCCCGGAGGGCGCCATATATGCTTTCTGGGAGGGGGAATTTTCCCTTCGCTCGTCCGCAACTTGATGGAATTGATCGCTGCCGCGCCTGCAAGCATGGCGAAGACATCAAGCGCGTGCGCCGATCGTCCTCCGCGCCGATGGCGGCAACGACCGTAAATTGTCAGAGATCGAAGGCAGGACCGGCAACAAAGCTGCTGCCGGCATAATGGCGGTGGGTTAGCCTTGGCGCCCTTCTTGGGCAACCTGGGTGGGCGACCTGGTCAGGCGCGGCACCACGACGAGGCGCTTGATCTTGCCTTTCTTGTAGGCGGCAAGGAAGCGGTGATAGTCCTTGAAGACGAGGCAGCCATTGGATTCGGCGCGGCCGCCGCGCAGCATGTAGGTGTGGGCGAGCAGGCCGTCGCGGCCATATTTGTTCTTGCCGCTGGTCGGCGTCAGCCGGATCGCCTCGACGCCGTGGAAGCGCGATTCACGCATCGACAGATTGTAGGTGTCGGGCGGTGTCGGGCCGACATTCTTCTTGTCGACGAAGCGCGGCTGGTCGACCATCGAGCCATACCCCGAATGCGCCTCGAGCTTCGAGCCGTCCGGCATATAGACCGTCTTGGCCGAGATGTCGTAGACGGCGACGCCATTGCCCGTCGAAGGCCCGTTGAACAGGCCCCAGAAAGCATTGCCGAGACCGCCGCGCTCGGGCGTGTCCGGCTTGGCATAGGCGAGCATCTCGGAAGGCTGCGCCTTGCCGCGCTTGGTCGGCGCAGCATTGACTGGTTTCGAGCCCTGCACGCCCGGAAGCGCCTGGTCGGAGTTCCTGAGCGAGCGCGGCGACTGCGGGCCTTCCGCGGTATCGGTGGAGGCGGGCTCGGGCTTTGCCGGTTCCGGCTTGGCAGCTTGGGGCTTCGCCGATTGGGTTGCCTGCGACTGGGCCGCCTGCGGCTTGGCAGGCTCCGGCTTCCTCGCGGCATTCTGTTCGGGCGCCTCGGTTGCGCGGTCCAGCGTCGTGCGCGGCCTCAGGCCAGGCACGGCGATGCTGTCGGGCAAATCATCCTGTCGCGGCAGCGAGGCGACCTGCACTTCGCCCTGGTTTGCGGCGGCTTGCCCCGAGCCTTCAGTATCGTTCGAGCCGCCCGCCAGATCGGGCGCATCGCCGTTGGCGAGCGCGACGGCGGCGGGCACGTCGACCGTTTCTTCGGGCATGGCATTGGCGAGCGCCAGCGCCAGTTCGGACGCACGCTGGACGTCGACCTGATTTGAGCCGAAGCGTGCCTCCGCCGGGCCGCTCAAGGTTGGGCCGGTCTGGGTCGGGTCGGTCTGGGTCGGATCGGCCACGCCGCCGAAGCGGCTCGCCGACGGCAGGCTCGCAAGCAGGAAAGGCGCGCTCTCGGCACGCTGGAAGGCATCGGCAAGTTTCTGCGGCGAAAGCCCGGCGCGCTTGATGACGCTGTCGAAACGGTCGCCGACATCCGCGGCGGACGCCTCCAGAACGACCTTCTCACGCGCAACGTCGATCTTTTCAAGCGCGACGCTATCCGGCGCCGCAGGCTTCAGGCGCGCCGCCTTGCCGTCATGGGTTACAGTGGAGTGCGCGAAGCTGGTGGCGAGACCGAAACAGCCGGCATCGCAGCCGCCGGTGAGCGAGCCCTTCTTGTAGCCGCCGGCCGCGGCAAGACGCGGCGCCCAGGCATTGGCAAGCTGCCGGCGCTGGTCGGCGAGCGCGATGTTGCGCGGCGCAAGCAGGCTTTGCGGCAATCCATTGGAAGCGGCGGTAAGCGAGGTGCTCACCGAATGGAGGCCGGCCAGCGTGGCCGCCGACCACAGGGCGAGCGCGGCGCCGACAGCAGGCACCACAACCCAACGATGACCACCAGATTTCTTCGAAGCTACCCCCTCTTCAGGAGTGTCACCCCGGTTCTTCAAACGCAAAAACGCCATACGACCACTCTCAATCGGCATGCCGGTTTGCGGACCTGGCACCCGTCACGATCACAGTTCGCCTGGTGCCCCCTGCACCTTCACGCGTCTGTTGCCGATTGATTCAAAGGATGGACAAAGATGGTTAACCAATCCCTCCACCAGCCGCCAATCTGGCGACGGTCCATACGAAAAAAGAGCCCTCCATGGTCTCCGCCACGGTAAAAATGCTCTCCCTCGCCCGCTTTTGCTGCCCGTTTTTGCGGGCCGAGTCAAGCAAACGCGAAGGTTTTGCCCTTTCGGACGATCGCCAGCTAAAGACGGATTGAGGTTAAAAAGCGGCAGGAAAAGCGTGCAGCGGCGAGGTGCGACATCGCCGGCGGCGGGGAACGCGGGGGCGAACTCTCGCGTCAGAACGAGTGGGCTCGGCGCCGGCCGGAAATCAACGAAAGGGCCGGCAAAACCAGGTCGCAGGCCAATGTCCCGGGGCTGCGCAGCGCTTTGGAGCCGTTCAGCCTTTGAATCGCCGAACCGCTCTAACTATTTGTTTTTGCGCAATTGCGGGCACCCAGGCAAGCGCCCGGCGTTCAGCGCGTTTCGTCCGATCCGTCGGCGACGCCGACATGATACCGATAGACCATTCCCCAGCCTTTCCAGCCGGTGAACAGAAGGATGATGACAACGATCAGCGACAGGACTAGGCCGACCGGCACCACCGCCGCCTCTGCCTGGGTGTATCGCAAGTACCAATTGTAAAGCTCGATCAGGACGACAATGACGTTGCCGCCGGCATGAAGCCATACGTCCCGGAGACTGCGGATCTGAGCATCGCCCAGTATATCGGTCAGGCCGGCAAGGGCGGCCAGCGCAGCCATGATCAAACCTGCCCCGAGGAGCCAGAGCGTAGGGGTAACCCAGGCCGGATTGCCGGTTCGCCAGAAGACAAGGTCGCAAACGAAGGTCGCGACGAAGAAGGCGATCGGGAACGGTATCAGCATGGCATGGACAGGGTGGCCGGCAATGCTTGCCGTGCTGTGCGGATTGTGGGGGATCGTTTCGTGGGCCATCGTAATGCCTCCCGGAGGCGTGGCGAGCGCCGCCTCAGGCCACAGCACAACGCATCACGGGCTTGGCGGCAAAAAGCCGGATACATATCGAACTCCGATAGGTCCGGAATGTTCCATAACCCCATTCCATAAGCTTTTTCGTATCCGGGGGCGTCTATCGGCCCAGGACCGCGCGCCCATCGGCCAAACCGGGGATGGGCTTCGTCTTGCCGCTGAGCCGCGCCCCCAAGGTCAGTGCCTGCGGAAAATTGCGGACGACCGCCTCCATCAATGCCGCGCCGCCGGGGCCAAGAGCGATGCGGGCGATGGCCTCAGCGGCAAGGACCCGCGTCGAGAACAATCCTCGCCAGGCCGCCTCGTAGCGCCTGCCGGCGGCCTCGCGTGCCCCCTGCCCGCTTGCCGCCTCGCCGAGCTCCAGCGCCAGGAGCCAGCCGGACTGAAGCGCCATCGATATGCCCTCGGCGATGATCGGATGCGATTCGCCGGCGGCGTTGCCGACGCGGAAGATGTCCTTTTGGTAGCCGGCGCGGATGCCTGGCCGGATCGGGCCGGCGGCAAGCCACGGGCCGTCGAGATGGGCTTGCTCCAAGGCTTTACGCGCGCCCCGGCATGTCGCCATGAGATGATGCTCAACGGCTTCGGCCGCCGAGACATGGCCGCCGCGTTGGCGGGCGAGGCTGCCGCGCAGCCGGGCGAGCCTGTCGCGCCTTATGCAGCAGGAGATCGACAGGCGGCCATGGTCGGCGAACACCATGCCGCCATAGCCGCCGGGAAACGTCAGCAGCGGCATCAGGTCGGGCGGCAGCGACGCCCCGGTGAAATGCGCCTTGAAGCCGAGCAGGTCCGAAGGGTGGCTGGACTTCTCGAGTTGGCTTGGCAGCGGTCCCGGCTCCCACGAGCCGTGCGCGGCGACGATCACCGGCGCCCGCAGGATCGTCGCCTCGTCGCCGGACTTTTCGCCTGTTGCCTGGATCCGCACGGTTTGGCAGTCGCCGTCGCGTTCGATGGCGACGGCGCGGTAGGGCTGGAAGACTTCGGCGCCGGCCGACCGCGCCGCATCGAGCAGCAGGGTATCCAGTATGTCGCGGCCGAGCGCGCGGCCGAAGCCGTCCTTTGCAGCGGACCCCGATCTCGCGCCCGGCATCGGCGCCTCGATGCTGGTGGCGCCGGAAAAGAGGCCGACGCGACGGATTTCTGGACCGGCATCAGTGCGCCAGGCACCGCCGATCTCCAGCCGGTCGAGAAGTGCCAGATTGCTTGCCGAGATGTATTCGCCGCACACCTTGCGGCGCGGAAACGCGCTCTTCTCCACGGTCGCGACGGCCCATCCGCGACGTGCAAGCGCCAGCGCCGCTGATGTGCCCGCCGGACCGGCGCCTACGACGATCGCATCGTGGGTGGATGGCCGCCTCAAGGTGTTGCTCCGGCGAAGACGTGGGAGAAAGGCCCGGCGCGGCGTTCCTCGAGCGGTCTGCCGCCGGCAGCGCTCCAGAGGTAGGAAAGCTCGCTGCCGCGGAAGCCGGCGCGCACGCTCTGCGCGGCGTCATGCCTGGTGACGTCGTTGGCGCCGATGGCCCAGAGGAGCCGCGCCGCGGCGAGCGCCAAGCCCGCCCGCAGCGGCTCCGTCGCCAGGATGAGCGGGGCCTTGCGCCGCAAAAGCGAAAACAGGCGCAGCAGCCCGGCATTGTCGAAATGATGCAGGAAAAGGTTGACCGTGATCGCGTCGAAGGGCCTGCCGTCCTCCTTCTCCGCCCAGTCGAAGACGTCGGCAGTGATGGTTTCGAGCGTCCATCCCAGCCCGGCGAAATCGGCCGCGAGCTTTGGCGTGACGAGACCGACGCGATCGAGCATCGTCAGTTCCACCTCGCGCCAGTCCCTTGCCATGCGCCGGGCCACTTTCAGCATGAAGGTGCCGTCGCCGGCGCCGATCTCCAGAATGCGGCCGGGCGGCTTCGGCAGAAATTTCCGCATGAGCGAGGCCATTATCGGCGCCTGGAACATCAGCGCGTTGATGCGGGCGAGATCGCGGCGTGAGCGAATTGCCCGCGCATCGTCGGCGTCGAGCCCATCCAGGATTTCCGGGACGAGGCTGCGGCAGGCGAGCGCGGTCATGCGATGGTCCTGAACAGCATGGTTTCGGCCGTCAGCCCGGGCCCGAACGACATGCCGCAGCCGAGCAGTCCACCCGGCTTCTTCAGCATCTCTTCCATCACGAACATGACGGTCGGCGACGACATGTTGCCGTATCGGCGCAGCACCTCGCGCGACGGCTTGAGCGCGGCGGGCTCAAGGTTCAGCGCCCTCTCGACGGCGTCGAGAATGGTGCGGCCGCCCGGATGCACGGCCCAGAGGTCGATCGCCTCCGGCGCTCGGCCGCCGAGGATAGCGTCCTGGCTGCTGCGCAGCGCTTGCTGGACCGCCGCCGGCACCTGGCCGGAAAGAAACATATCGAAGCCGTGGTCGCGGATATCCCAGGTCATCAGTTCCCGCCGCTCGTCCGCGACGGTGCAACAGAAGGAGTCGAGCTCGATGCCGGGCGGCTCGGCGGTGACGAGGCTCGCCGCGCAGCCATCGCCCCAAAGGCAGAAGGACAAAAGCTTTTCCAGCTCGCTGGTTTCCCTGATGTGCAGGGTGCATATCTCGATGTTGACCAGCAGGACCTTCGCCCGTGAGTCGGAGCGGACGATGTGGCGGGCAAGCTTCAGGCCGTTGACCGCCGCGTAGCAGCCCATGAAGCCGATCATCGTGCGTTCGATATTATCTGGCAGGTTGCAGCGCCGAACCAGGTCGAGGTCGATGCCGGGCGCCGAGAAACCGGTGCAAGAGGTGACGATGAGGTGGGTGATGCGCGATGCCTCGTCGCCGAGGTGGAGACCGTCGACGGCGTTCTGCGCCAGGACGGGCGCGGCCTCGGCGAACATCGCCATTCTGGCGGCCGTTCCGGGAAACGCGCCGCGCCTGAAGGTTCCGGCAAGGTCAGCCGCCGGTCCTTCGGGGTCGAGAGCGGGCGCAAAGCAGGAAAAGCGGTGCTCGATGCCGGCGAGGCCAGCCATGCGTTCAAATATCCTCTTACGATCGGCAGCGAGCATCGAAGCCGCGTAGCGCAGGTAGAACTGATGAACTTCGTGCTCCGGAACCGCTGTCGCAATCCGGTTGATATAGGCGTTGGCGGGCATGTACTGTCTCCCTGGGCTTCGGGCACGGTGCGCGCTGCTGCCGGAGGGGTTTCTTGCTCATGGGCGCCGATGTCGGGCGCCAGGCGTTGAGCGTTGCCTGTTCGATAAACGTTTCGGAAAACCCGTTTCTTCCAGGGCGTATGATCCCGAGCCAAAAACTTCGCAAAGGATCAGGCGCAAAATCAAAGTGTTACAGTCCTTTCCGCAAGCGAAAGGCGCGCCGTGCCGCAAGACCATGGGGCCGGCACGAAGCTTCAGCCTGTCAGGCAAAGCTTCAGGCCGATCACTTGCTGCCCTGCACCGCTCCGGGCACGATCAAGGCTCCCTGGTCGCGCTCCGAATATCTGAAGCCGATGAAGAACAAGGCGATGATGATGAGGCAGAGCGCCAGCACGATGGCGATGGCTCTTCCCTGATTTTCGGCAGGCGGTTTGTCTTCCATGGCGGTTCGCCTCGCACATAAACCCTGGGAGAGCGGCAAGGGTTCCAAGCTCTGAGCGCGTTCGCTGAATCTGCAAAAAGGCGGGTCGGCACCGCTCGGAGGTTTCCCGTCGCCTATGGCATAGAACTCCCCTATACTTTGCGAAACCATGGAGGTTGCCATGGGCGCTGAATGCTGTGGACTACATCACGATCCGCCTACCTTGAGAAACACATCGCACAGGAAGGCTCTTTGGGCGGTACTTGGTATCAACGCCGTAATGTTTGCGGTTGAAATCGGCGCCGGCGTCGCTGCGGGTTCCACCTCGCTTCAGGCAGACGCGCTCGACTTTCTTGGAGATGCCGGAAACTACGCCATAAGCCTCTTTGTGGTTGGCATGGCCTTGCAATGTCGCGCCTTAGCCGCGTTTGCCAAAGGCATAACCATGGGCGTTTTCGGCCTGTGGGTGATTGGCGCCACCATCTGGCACGCATTGCAGGCAACCTTGCCGGAAGCTTCTACAATGGGTGCAGTCGGATTTGCCGCGCTGCTGGCCAACGCCGCCTCATTTGCGCTCCTGTGGGCCTTTAGGGGTGGCGACGCCAATATGCGCTCGGCATGGATTTGCACCCGCAACGACGTGCTCGGCAATCTGGCAGTGTTGTTGGCTGCGTTGGGTGTTTTCGGCACGGGCGCTGGCTGGCCGGACATCGTAGTCGCAGCCATCATGGCGGGCTTGGCTCTTCAGGGTGCAATCGTCGTCCTGCAACAATCGCGCACCGAACTTGAGCTAGGCAGACGCGGTGCTCACAAAGGAAGCGCTGATCAGATTTCAAGCTGAAGACGCAATCGCATCGGACGAGACGGTCTTGATGTCGCAGCAGTCGGCGATCACGGGCTTGGGACTTGCAAAAGCCGGGCTTTGCCGTCAGCTTAGGCGAATGATGGCCCGGCTGTCGCCAAAACATATGTTCGTCATGCTGCTCGCGGTCTTCCTGACCACGGGGTTCAGCCTGTCCGCCACCCAGGCGAGCGTGATGTCGGCGACGATGACGGCAGGCGACGGGTTGACCATGCCTGCCGGCCCCGGCATGGACAAGATGGCCGATGCCGCCATGAAGGGTGACTGCAAGGGGTGCCTCAAGGGTGCCGGCGGTGACAGCAAGGGGATATACTGCCTGCCGACCTGCATTGCGCCGGCGCTTGCGGTGCTGCCACAGAACCTCGACATGACGACAACCCCGCTGCCGTCGCAAATATCGCCGCTGCCGGCACCGTTCCTGCACGGGCGAAGTTCCTTACCCGACCCATACCCTCCAAAACCCAGCGCTCTCGTCTGACGCCGTTTCAGCCGTCCCACGGCTGATCTCCGGCGTGCGGTCGCCCGCTCGCGTTGCTGCGCGACCGGGCGCGGACAGCAATCAATCGACGGCTCGCCGTCGATCGAGATCGCAAAGGGCATAGAGGTGAATACCAATTCCAGTCTTTTCCTGTCGCGCCGCAGCCTGCTGCTAGCGGCGGCGGGGGCTGTCGCATCGGCGTCGATGCGCCCCGCGCAGGCATCCGCCGTCGACGAGCGCCGCCTCAGGGTTGCGCCGGGCCAGGCCCGGTTCGCCGGCGCCGATGGCCCGCAAACTCCGGTGTGGGCCTATGACGGCTCGATCCCCGGCCCGACGCTACGCCTGCGGCAGGACCAGCCCGTCCGCATCATTGTCGAGAACGGGCTCGACGAGGACACTACCGTCCACTGGCACGGCATCCGCTTGCCGAACGCCATGGACGGCGTGCCGGGCCTCACCCAGCCGCCGATCGGGCCAGGGCAAAGCTTCGTCTATGAGTTCACACCGCCCGATGCCGGCACCTTCTGGTATCATCCACATACCGACAGCCTAGTGCAGATCGGCCGTGGCCTCGCCGGACCGCTCATCGTCGAGGAGGCCACGCCGGTCGCCGTCGACCGCGATCTCGTCTGGCTGCTGCAGGACTGGCGGCTGACGGCCGACGGCCAGATCGCCGGTGGCTTCGGCGGCGCGATGGACGCGTCGATGTCCGGCCGCGTCGGCAATCTCGTCACCATCAACGGCACGGAGCCGGCTGACCAGGACGTGAGGGCCGGCGAGCGCGTCCGGCTGCGGCTCGCCAATGCCTGTCTCGCCCGCATGATGGCGCTTCGCTTCGAGGGCCACCGCCCGATCATCGTCGCCATCGACGGCCAGCCTTGCGACCCGCACGAGCCGGAGGACGGACGCCTGGTTCTGGCGCCGGCCATGCGCATCGACATCATGCTGGACATGCAGGGCGACCCCGGCAGCCGGCACGCGGTGGTCGACGATTTCTACGACGGCCTCGCCTATACGCTGACGACGCTTGCCTACGACAGCGCGCCGCCGGTCAGGGCGCATCCACTCGGCGCCCCCCTTGCCCTCCCGCGCAATCCGCTGCCGACGCCCGACTTCGCGAACGCCGTGCGGCAGGAGATCGTGCTGCAAGGCGGCATGATGGGCGCGGGCAAGCTGAAAGGCCTCGGCGGGATGATGGGCATGGGAATGCCCGGCATGAACGGCGGCGCCGCCTGGGCGATCAATGGGATGTCGATGACCGGCGACGGCCATGCCGGCATGGCGCCGCAGTTCACGCTGAAACGCGGCGCCACCTGCCAGCTCACCATGCGCAACGAAACCGCCTGGTGGCACCCGATGCATGTGCACGGGTTCAGCCTGTCGGTCCTTTCCCGCAACGGCTCGCCCGTGCCGCATCGGCAATGGCAGGACACGGTGCTGCTCGCGCCGAGGGACACAGTCGAATGCGCCTTCGTCGCCGACAATCCCGGCGACTGGATGCTGCACTGCCATGTCGCCGACCACCAGATGGCCGGCCTGATGACCGTGTTCCGCGTGAGCTGATTTTCGACCTCGTCAAACCAAGGAGATGGAAATGAAACTGACCTATCGCCTCGCCGCCCTCGCCGCACTGATTGCAACGCCAGCGCCGGCACTCGCGGCGACGATCAACGCCGTGATGTACAAGAACCCCAGCTGCAGCTGCTGCGAGACTTACGCCGCCTATCTCGAGCAGAACGGCTTCAAGGTCGAGCTCAAGCCGACCAACGACCTGTCCCAGGTAAGCGCCGGGCTTGGCGTTCCCCCACAATTGCAGGGCTGCCATTCGGTCGTGGTCGGCGGCTACGTGGTCGACGGTTTCGTGCCGGTCGACCTGGTCAAGAAGATGCTCGCCGAGCGCCCCGCCATTACCGGCATAGCGATGGCCGGCATGCCGATGGGCTCGCCGGGAATGGGCGGCCAGAAGACCGAAACGTGGAAGATCTACGCCTTCACCAAGGACGGCAAGGCGCCGACCGTCTACGCGACGGAATGACGGCCGATCCCGAGTTCCGAAACCAATGGAGATTGCAATGAAGCTGACCTATCGCCTTGCAGCCCTTTCGCTGCTGATCGCGACGCCGCTGCCCGCGGTCGCCGCGACGATCGACGCGGTGATGTACAAGAACCCGCAATGCAGTTGCTGCGAGGCCTATGCCGCCTATCTCGAGCAGAACGGCTTCAAGGTCGACGTCAAGCCGGTCAACAACCTGTCCCAGATCAGCAGCGACGCCGGCGTGCCGGCCAACCTCGAAGGTTGCCACACGATGATGGTCGACGGCTATGTCGTCGACGGCCTTGTGCCGGTCGATATCGTCAAGAAGCTGTTGACGGAACGGCCCGCGATAACCGGCATCACGCTGGCCGGCATGCCGACCGGCGCGCCCGGCATGGGCGGCGAGAAAGCCGGGACCTGGACGGTCTACGCCTTCACCAAGGACGGCAAGGCGCCGACCGTCTACGCGACGGAGTGAAAGGGCATGGCGATGTTTGCCAGAACCCGGCTTGTCATGACCGTCGCGCCGGCGAGACACGTGCCGGCGGACCGTGAAATCCCGATCGGACGGCGGCGCATCATGACGGGCGGTGACATCGTCCAGTCCAACGCGGGAGCGACGGCCATCCGGCGCTCCACGCCGCGACGGCTTGCCGTCTTCCTGCCGGCATTGGTTTTCGCCGGCATGGCCGTGCTGCTCAGCTGGGGACTTACCCGCAACGCTTCGGATATTCCGTCAGCGCTGATCGGCAAGCCGGTGCCCGAATTCAGCTTGCCGCCGGTCCAGGGCCGCTCGCTTGGCCTGTCGAGCGGCGACCTTCGCGGCGAAGTCTCGCTGGTCAACGTGTTCGCGTCCTGGTGCGTTGCCTGCCGCGAGGAGCACCCCGTCTTCCTGCGACTGGCGGCCAGCAAGGCCGTGCCGCTGCACGGGCTGAACTACAAGGACCGGCCCCAGGACGCCGAGCGCTGGCTGGACACGCTGGGCGATCCCTACACGCGCACCGGCGCCGATCTCAACGGCCGGGTCGCAATCGACTGGGGCGTCTACGGCGTCCCGGAAACCTTCATCGTCAGCGCCGACGGGCGCATCGCCTACAAGCATATCGGGCCGGTGACGCAAGAGGCGCTCGACAAGATCATCCTGCCGCGGGTCGAGCGCCTGCGCGCCGAGGCGAGAGAGCGGCGAGGAACGATCGAATCCTCCGCGGACCGCTCGACCGCCAATTGAGAAAGGAAAAGGCATGACCACGACCGAATTGACCCGAACCAACAAGGCCTCGCCCAGTGCCGCCGTCCGTCAGGCTATCGGCGGCCGCCGCGGTCTGATCGCCGCCGCAGCAGCCATCGCCGTCGCCGGCATCGCCTTCAACTGGACATGGCTGGTCGCAGCAGGCATCGCGCCGCTGCTCATCAGCGTCCTGCCCTGCGTCGGCATGTGCGCGCTTGGCCTATGCATGAACAGAATGACGTGTGGATCGTCGGTCCCTCGGCCGCCCGCGAGCGACATCGCGCCCGGAGAAACGGACCAGTTCCAGCTTGCGGCTTCGTCCGACAAATCGGGTGTCCCGGAACTGGTCGCTTCCGCCTCGGTCGGACCAGCCCGCGCCGCCGACAAAAGCTGCTGCCACAACGCTCGATGAAAGGAGAACCACCATGCGTAAACCTGCACAGACACTCGTTCTTGCCTCGGCCTTCGCCGGCATGATCGCCCTCACCTCGCCCCTTTATGCCGAGGAAGCCTCGCCTGCTCCGTCCCAAGGAAACGATATGATGGGCGGAGGCAATATGATGGGCGGGAACAACATGATGGGCGGCGGCAACATGACGGGCGGAGGCGACATGATGGGGATGATGAACATGATGTCGCAGATGAACCAGATGATGGGGATGATGAATATGATGACGCAGATGAACCAGATGATGGAGACCTGCAACAGGATGATGCAGAGCACCATCGACAAGGACCATGGCGCACCTCCTGCCGCGCCCGGGAAGAAAGGGTGAAGGTGTTCGGTCATCATCCAGGTCGAGCGGGACATGCGAGCTGAAATGGAGCCGAACACCGATATTCCAAGCAAGGAGGGACCCGGGCGTCGCCCCGGTTTCTCCACCCCAGTTGTTTCGCTGGCCATCATGCTCGCGCTGTCAATGGTCGTCGCGGCGGTGCTTTCTTACGAGCTTCTGCGGACACCATCGGATTCGGCGCCGATCCCGGCCGTATCGTCGGGAAGCGGGGTTGAAGCTCGACAGGACTTGCAGTTTTCGTTCCGGGATCAGCCCGTCGACCTGCCGGAAATCAACTTTGTCGATGGCGACGGCCGAGCTCTCTCGCTGCGGGATTTCCGCGGCCGGCCTATCCTCCTCAACATCTGGGCAACCTGGTGCGTGCCCTGCCGCAAGGAAATGCCGTCGCTCGACCGCTTGCAGGCGAAGTTCGATCCGTCGCGGTTCCTCGTCCTCACTTTGTCGATCGATCAGCGAGGCGTTCCCGCCGTCAAGAAATTCTACCAGGAGCTTGGGCTCAAATCGCTCGGCATCTATGTCGATCAACGCGGAGCCGTTCTGGGGCTGGCAGGAGTTCCGGGTGTGCCGACCACCCTTTTTCTTAACAGCGAGGGGCAGGAAATCGGCCGGAAGATCGGGCCTGCCGAATGGGACAGCGCAGAAACAATCGCCGTGCTTCGGAAACATATGAGCCTGCCCGCCAATGAGAGTGCAAGATGATGCCCTTTGCCGAAGGAGCCGGGGCATGACCCGCCGCGTCAAATGGCTCACCATGCTTCTCGCGATTTTCCTCGCCTTCGACGCGACCGCGTTGACGCTGCTGATCGTGCGGAGATCGTCGGAGGTCGCCATATCCTGGAAGGGCGGCTCCATAGGAACCCCGGATATTGGCGGACCCTTCACCCTGGAGACGACCGACGGCAAGACGGTCACCGACCAGACCTACCGCGGCAAGTGGATGGTTATCTACTTCGGCTACACATTTTGCCCCGATGCATGCCCGACTGCGCTCAGCAACATGAGCGTGGCACTCGAGAAGCTTGGGGAAGACGCCGGGAAAATCCAGCCTATCTTCATCACCGTCGATCCCGACCGCGACACGCGCCAGGCGATGTCTGCCTTCCTGGAGTCCTTCGACCGTCGCATTGTCGGGCTGCGGGGGACCCCGACGCAGATCGAGGCAACGGCTAAGGCCTATCGCGCATTTTTCGAGCTGCACAAGGAACAGGGCGCCAACTACCTCGTGGACCACAGCGCGTATTTCTATCTGATGGACCCGGACGGCAAGTTCGCCGACGTGATGGAGGGCGCCACGCCCGGCGATCAGATCGCGGACGAGTTGCGCACGCTGATCGATGAACATTCGACATAGGAGCAGACCGATGAAATCCACCATTGCAGCCCTGGTTTTTGCGATCGGCAGTTTGATCGCCGCGGGCGCCGGCGCGGCTTCAGGCGGCATCGCGGTCGAACACGCCTGGGCTCGCGCATCCCCTAGGGGCGCCGTGACGGGCGGCGCCTACGTGACGATCGTGAACAATGGAAGCAGCGACGATCGCCTGCTCAGCGTGTCGAGCCCGGCGGCCGAGCGCATCCAGTTCCACTCCGAGACCAACGACAACGGGGTGGCTAAGATGGTCCAGCTTCAGACGATCGACGTGCCTGCCGGGGGCTCGTTCGCCTTCAAGCCCGGCGGCACCCATATGATGATGACCGGACTCAAGCAGCCGCTCCGGGAGGGCGAAAGCGTCCAGCTATTCCTGACGTTCGAAAAGGCCGGCGTCGTCGAGGCGACGGCCCGCATCGGAAAGATCGCCGCGATGGTCGATCCCGGCAATCAGGCGAACAATGGCAACTGAGATGCTCGGACCCCGACAAGCGGCAGACACAGTCCAGCAACTGCCACCGATGCGGTGGCCCTGGGGCCTGACCGTGGCCGGGCTGTTGCTCGTGGCCGCCGTTACCTCGGTCTTTTGGCTGCATCAGCGCCAGGCGCCGACCATCGGCGGCCCGTTCCAATTGGTCAACGCAGCAACCGGACGCCAAGTCACCGACCGGGACTATCGCGGCAAGTGGCTGCTGGTCTTCTTCGGCTACACGCACTGTCCCGATGTCTGCCCGACAACGCTCGGCAGCATCGCCGAGGCCATGAGCCAGCTCGGGCCGCTAGCCGGCCAGATCCAGCCGCTCTTCATCACGGTCGATCCTGAGCGCGATACATTGCCGGTGCTCGTCGACTACACCAGCGCCTTCGATCCACGGATACTGGGCCTTTCCGGCAGCGCCGACCAGATCGCGAGCGCGGCGAAGGCCTATGGCATCTACTATGCGAAGCGTGCGATGGGCGACGACTATTTCATGGACCATACCGCGAGCGTTCGTGTCGTCCGACCCGACGGGTCCTACTCGTCGTCTCTTCTTTCGACGGCGGGGCCGTCCGACATCGCAAAACGCCTGCGCAAACTGCTCGAAGGAACCTGACGGCCGTCGACACATGGCCGCCCGAGGGACACAAGATGGATAACAAGGAGAGATGCAACATGATCACCGAAAAGGCACGCCGATATGGGCGCCGGCTTGTCCTCGCCCTTCTCGTTGCCGGATTGACCGGATGGTTCCTGCTCGGCCCGACAGGCGCTGAGCGCCCTGCGATGGCGGCCGGCGAAATGTCCCAGGACCAGCTAGACCAGCGCATCCACGATTATATCCTCGCCCATCCCGAGGTTCTCGTGCAGGCCCTGCAAAGCCTCGACCAGCGCCAGCGCGAGGCCGAGGCCGCCGAGGCAAAGGCGGTGCTCACTTCGCGCGCGGACGATATCTTCCGCGACAAGCAGAGCCCCGTCGGTGGCAACGCTGAAGGTAACGTCACCCTGGTCGAGTTCTTCGACTACAACTGCCCCTATTGCCGCCAGATGGCGCCGGTCATGGCACAGGCCGTTGCCGAGGATCCGCAGCTCAGGATCGTCTACAAGGAATTCCCCATCCTCGGCCCGGATTCCGTATTCGCGGCCAAGGCGGCGCTCTCGGCCGAGAAGCAAGGCAAGTACGCGCAATTCCACAAGGCGCTGTTCGACTCCAAGACGAGGGTGACCGAGGCGATCGTGCTCAAGATCGCCGTCGAGACCGGCCTCGACGTGGCGCGCATGAAGAGTGACATGCAGAAGCCCGAAATCCAGACACTGATCGACCGCAACGCCGAGCTGGCGCAGGCGCTGAGAATCACCGGAACGCCGGGCTTCGTCGTCGGCGACCAGATATTTCCCGGCGCCACCAATCTTGAGACGATGAAGAAGCTGATCGAGCAGGCCCGGGCGCAACCGAAATGAGGCGCGCGTCGGCAAGCAGGAACCTCTGATGCCCGAACTGTCCAATATCGGCGTGCTGAGCGCATTCGCAGCGGGCATCGTCTCGTTTCTCTCACCCTGCGTGCTGCCGCTGGTGCCGGGTTATGTTTCCTATGTTGCCGGCAGGACACCGATGGACGGGCCGGCCGATGGCGCGGCCCGCCTGTCGGCGGCTGCCTTGAGCCTTTGCTTCGTGCTCGGGTTCTCAACCGTCTTCATCGTGCTGGGCGCCAGCGCCACGGCGCTCGGCCGGCTGCTGCTCGGCTACCGTGTCGAGCTCAATCTCGTCGGCGGCGCCATCGTCATCCTGTTCGGCCTCTTCCTGATCGGGTTCGTCCGTCCGGGCTGGATGATGCGCGAGGCGCGTTTTCATGCGACCTGGCCGGGCGGCCGCGCGATCTCCGCCTACGCGCTCGGCCTTGCCTTCGCCTTCGGCTGGACGCCCTGCATCGGTCCGATCCTCGGCTCGATCCTGACCATGGGCGCGGCCTCCGCCACCGTGAATGACGGAGTTGCCCTGTTGGCGATCTATTCGCTCGGGCTTGGCGTCCCATTCCTGCTTGCAGCGCTGTTTACCGATGGCCTGGCGCGGCAGCTCAAGGCGATGCGCAAGGCCGGCCGGCTGCTGCAGCCGGCGGCCGGTGGCATCATGGTCATCATGGGGCTCGCCATGATCACCGGCCAGATGTCGACCTTCTCGTTCTGGCTGCTGGAGCGGTTTCCAATATTCACGCGCATCGGCTGAAGGCCGGGAAAGGATTTTCAATGACCTCTGTTTCGAACCTATCGACCAAGGCGTTTCGCGTGATGATGGCAATAGCCGGGCTGATGGTCCTGCTCGGCTCAAACGTCACGTTCGCCGCCGACGATCCAGGATTGGCCAAGCGTTTCGAGGATCTAAGCAAAAACGGCAACAGCACCTGCTCGGCCAAGTTCACGGACTCGATCGCTACCATGCCGGCGATGGCGCGCATCAAGGGCTCGTGCTGCAGCCCGATGAACCTGAAGCGCTATAAGGAGCAGACAGAGGGCCTGGTCAAATACCGCGACATCGTCATCATCCCGCAGGACCCGTACGACATTCCGGCGGCCACCGCGCAGCGGGCGGCGGCCTATTACGATCTTCAACTCAGCGCAGACGAGCAGAAGGCCTATGATTACGCGATGGCCAATTCCGAGGAGAAAGGCCCGTGCTGCTGCCAGTGCTGGCGCTGGAAAGTATATGGCGGACTGGCGAAGTACCTGATCCACGAGCACGGCTTCACCGGCAAGCAGATCGTGGACGTGTGGAACCTCTCCGACGGCTGCGGCGGCGAAGAGTAGAGCCGGGCGACGCTTCGGCCGGTTCAACAAGCGCTCTATTCCTGCTTCTTGAAAGGAGCGCTTGACCTTCCGGTCGCTGGAACCGTTAACCTCATTGCGAACTTCCGGAGGTCGTCCAATGACACACCGAACCCTGAATTTCGAAAGGCAGCTATTGGCTCTGTTCAGACAGGCCTTTCGGCAAGGCAGGTCGGATGTCGCGGAGCATTTGCTGCGAGCGCTGGAGGCGCTGGACCAAAGCAACTCCGTTTCGAAGCTGCCGCCCGGCCAGCATGTTTTGGCCGAAGCCTATTATGAACTCATTCGCCGATAGTATCGGCGAGCGCTGATTGACCGGCAAGCCACCAACGTCGTGGTCTGGTCGAGTTCGCCTTGACGGAGCCCCAGGGCGAACTAGTTCACCTGCAATCGCCGGTGAGCCGGCTGCAGGAATGAACGGCAATGATGGACGGTTCAGGCAGCATGTGGATGATGGGCGGCATGGCGCTCATCTGGGTTCTGTTGTTGGTCGCCCTTCTGCTGGCCATTGCGGCGCTCGTCAAATATTTACGGAGCTGACCCGATCGATAGATTGGCGCCGGCCTGCCGTTTCCGCGATCGCCAGCGTTCAATGCTTTATCCAGCGCCGCCCTTGACCTTCCAGTTGCTGGAACCCTTAGCTTGGGGAAAGAAGGTCGCCAGCGGCGGCGCCTCCCAATCACGATCAGGAGAAAAAAGATGCATCGACGCGGCTTCCTGGCGGCAGGCCTGGCAACGGTTCTGACGGCCCCCAGCGCGCTGGCGCAGATGAGGATGGACGGCATGTCCGACATGGATTCCATGCCGGGCATGGGCGGCCATGCCGGCCATGACATGGGCGCGATGGCACAAGGCCCCGCAAAGCTGCCCGAAGGCGAGGCGTTGCGCGAATTGCCGCTGCTTGCCAACGAGGCCGGCCGGCCCGGCCTGTTCAAGGCGAAGCTGACGGCGGCGCCCGCCTCGGCACGTTTTGCCGCCGACCAGGACACGCCGATCCTCGCCTATAACGGCACGAGCCCGGGGCCGCTGATCGAGGCCTACGAAGGGGACCGCGTCGAGATCACTTTCGCCAACCGAATCGAGGGCGAGCAAAGCACCATCCACTGGCATGGCATGCCGGTGCCGGCCGACCAGGACGGCAATCCGATGGACCCGGTGGCGGCGGGCGCGGATCGCGTCTACGCCTTCGAGTTGCCGGTGGGCAGCGCCGGCTCCTACTGGTATCACCCGCATCCGCATGGCAAGACGGCCGAGCAGGTCTATCGCGGCCTTGCCGGCGCCTTCGTCGTCAAGGCGAAGGCCGATCCCGTGCCGGCGGTCTATGGCGACACGGTGCTCATGTTCACCGACCTTCGCCTTGCCGCCGACGGCTCGATGCCCGGCAGCGATATGAAGGACCTGATGAACGGCCGCGTCGGCGACCATGTGCTGGTCAACGGCCAGAAGAATCCGCGGCTGGCGGTGGCGATGGGCGCGAAGCGGCGCCTGCGGCTCTACAACGCCACTAATGCGCGCTTTCTCAGGCTGGGCTTTGCCAACGCCGCGATGACGGTGATCGGCAGCGACGGTGGCCTGCTGGAGAAGCCGGTGGCGGCGGACGAGATCCTGCTCAGCCCGGCCGAGCGCGTCGAGCTGGTCGTCGCCTTCGACCGGCCGGGCGCCGCGACCCTCACCACGCTCGATTATGACCGCGGCTGGATGGGGCCGGGCCGGCCCGCCGACGCCGGACTGACGCTGCTGACGGTCGATGTGTCGGAAACGCCTGCGGAAGCGATGCCGCCGCTGCCCGAGCGGCTGCGGCCGATCACGCCGCTTGGGGCTCCCACGGTCAGCCGCCGCCTCGTCTTCACCGAGACCATGGCGATGAACGCCACCGGCATGGAGATGGGCTTCCTGATCAACGGCAAGGCCTTCGACATGGCGCGGGTCGACATCGTCGCCAGGGCCGGCGAGACCGAACTCTGGGAAATCGTCAACCAGGCCGACATGGACCACCCGTTCCATGTCCACGGCACGCAGTTCCAGGTGATCGAGCACGAGCGCAACGGCAAGGTTTCGAAGCCGCCCTATCTCGCCTGGAAGGATACGGTGAACGTGGCGCGCGGCGAGACGGTGCGGCTCAAGCTGCGCCAGGAGCGGCAGGGACCGCGCATGTATCACTGCCACATCCTCGAGCACGAGCAGCTCGGCATGATGGGCATTGTCGACGTGCAGGCATGAAGTCCGGCATCGTGTACACGGCAGCGGTGCTGGCGTTCGCCGGCTCGCTGCTCGCCGGTCCGTCGCTGGCGGAGGGTCCAGGCAATGCAATCGTTAAGGCGCGCCAGGCCTCGATGAAGGAGATGGCGGCCGCCGCGAAGGCGATCGCCGAAATGTTCGACGGCAAGCGCGCCTATGAGCCGGCGGCCTTCGGGGCGGCGGCGGGCACGCTCAGCGCCCGCACCGGCCCTGCCCTGATCGCCGAATTTCCCACCGGCTCGCTGGGCGCGCCGTCAGGCGCCAAATCGGAAATCGACCAGGCCCGGCCGGAGTTCGAGGCGCTCGCCCGTCATATCGGCGCCCTCGCCGACGCGCTCGCCGCCAAGGCGAAGACAGCGCCGGCCGGGATCACCGCCGACATGCGGATGACCGGTCCGCCGATGGATGGCGGCAGCCTGCTCGGCAAGCGGCCGGGCGCCGCGCAAGCCGATCCGGCCGGCATGCCGGCCGAACATCTCCTGCACCTCATCCTGCAGGACTGTTCGAGCTGCCATTCGAAGTTCCGGCAAAAGCAGCAGTGATGCGCACGAGCAGCCCGGCCATTTGTCTTACGCAATTCCGGACGGAAAACCGCTACGCACTTTTCCTGGAATTGCTTGGTCCTGGAATTGCTCTTGGCCAGCGCCGTTCTGCACATTTAAATCAGAACGTGCTAATGTTGCGTAGCCATGCCTATCCGTGCATGGCAGGTTTAGGGAGGATGCGATGAACAAGATGAATCGCAGGTCTGCAATCGCTCTCGGCGTGACGGCCGCGACGATTGCGCCCCTGTTCGCAACGGCAACATTCGCCAAGACCAAGAAGTACGGTCCGAAGGAAGGCAAGGAGATTGCGCCCGGCGTCAGAATGGTGGAGGTCGGCACCGGCAATTCCGATATTCCCGCCTACAAGAGCATCTCCATTGTCGACGCGGTCTTTCAGCCCGGAGCACACGTGCCTCCAACCGTGATGACCAACGACATGGTATGCACGATTACGTCGGGTGCATTCACCATCAAGAAGGCTGACAAGGAGTTCAAGCTGAAGGTCGGCGACGTCTACACCTGCTCGAAGGGCAAGACCGACGAGGCGACGAATACGAGCAAGGAAGTCGGCGTGCATCGCATCGCCATCCTGGTGCCCGCGTAAAAAACCGGAGCGGTGCAGTTTTCGATATAATGGCTGAACCGCTCCAACTATTCGTCTGAGGCAAAGAAGCTGGCATCGCGGCTCGCCAGGCCCGGTGAAGCATACCGTGAAGACGCGGGTGCCCCGACGCTCAGCCGGCCATATGGCGGCGCACCGCCTTCCACTCCTGCCAGATCAGCCACATGACGATCGCGTCGAAGACGGTCAGCGCCAGCAGGCCGGGCGAGTGCGTGTAGGAATAGCGGTAGACCTGGTAGACCATGAAGGCGCCGAGCGCGGCGAGCGAGGCCGGATAGGACCACAGCTTGCCGCGCAGCAGGCCGACGACCAAAAACAGCTTAATCAGGCCGTGGCTGAGCAGGTAGAAGGCGTAGAACTCCTTGCTCGCGACGGAGAAGTGGCTCGCCATCTGCGACAGATAGCCAGCTATGAAATCGTTGGGATCTTCGATCAGCTCTTCCTGGGTGACCATGTTGACCCAGGAGGCGATGGTGTCGGTGGTGACGACGTATAGCAGGACGCCGCCGATGCACTCGATCAACGCATGGGCACCTTTTAGCCATACGCTGACCTCAAAGAGTTGGTGAATGCGATGCTCGTCGGCGGGCTTCAACGATCAAACCCCACTATCGGCCAGGGAAACCAGATAAGAATGGACGCTTCTCTCACTCATTGGATCAATTCGGCTGCCGGCGTCAGCCCGCTCCTTGATAGGACAATGATCGCCATCTCACAATTCGGCGTGCCGATGATGGTGCTTGCGGTCGCCCTGCAATGGTGGTCGAGGACAGACCGTTACCATGTGCGCCATGCCTGCCTGTCAGCCGGCCTCTCCTTCCTGCTGGGTCTTGGGATCAACCAGATCATCCTGCTCTTCATCCACCGGATCAGGCCCTACGACGCCGGCGTCACGCATCTCCTCATCGCGCCCAGCGCCGACTGGTCCTTCCCGTCCGACCACGCGACGGCAAGCATGGCCATCGTCGCGGCCTTCGCCATGCAGGCGCTGCCGCGCCGCACGCTCGCGCTGTTCGCCGCGGCGCTGCTGATCTGCTGGTCGCGGCTCCATATCGGCATTCATTATGCCGGCGACGTGGTGGGCGGCGCCGTCAGCGGGGTCGCGGCAGCCCTGGCGGTGCGGCTTGGCTATCGCGAGAATTCACGGCTCGATGCCTTCGCGACGAAGATCCTTTAAAGGCTCCCGCTCCGATTCGGTCGGCGCGCATCACAAAAGTGACGTTCTGGCCGCGCTATATGCTGGGTTCATGCAGCAAAGACAGGGTTCTGGTCATGAACGCCAGCGAACTGCAGGCCGTAGGCGATACGCTGATGCGCCTCGTCACCCCCGACATGACGCCGAAGGAACTGGTCAAGGCCGTCCGCAAGGTGCATCCCGATGCCAAGAAGAAGGACATCGCCCGCGCCGCCTTCCACGCCATCATCGCCAATGCCGACCAGGATCTCGGCAAATCGAGAAATCTGCAGGCCTTCGGGCTTGCCGAGCGCACGCAACAGGCGGAATAGCGACTACCGACGATAGCTGCAAATTGCACCGATCGAATTGTGAGAAAATTAATCAGCGATTTCTAATATTCCAGGTCACCCGGCAACAATTGCGGCGACAGCCCATGACCAAGAACCTCGGCAACGCCAAGCCCCTCTCCCCTGAGGGGCAAGCAAAATCCTCGCTGTTCGGCAGGATCGCACCGGCCCTGTTCCCGCTGGTCGTCGCAGCGCTGGGCTACCTCGTCGGCAAGCAGTTTTTCGGCTTCTGATCAGCGGCCGGCTTTCACCTTCATACACCGATTGCAAAATGCAATTGGTTATGCATCCTTGGCCATCAACAGCGGAGGCGCGCCGATGGCCAGGATCGTCTATTCCATGCTGATGTCGCTGGACGGCTATATTGCCCGGCCGGACGGCAACATCGGCCTGCCGGTGCCCGAGGAAGAACTGCACCGGCATTTCAACGAGGACATGCGGCGGACAGCGATAATGCTCTGCGGGCGGCGCCTGTATGAGACGATGCGCTTCTGGGACAGTCCGGATCGGGAGACCGGTGCCGACGAGGTCGAGCGGGACTTTGCCCGTGCCTGGCGCGAGACGCCGAAGATCGTGTTTTCGACGACGCTCAGCGAGGTCGGCGCCAATGCCCGGCTGGCTGATGGCGACGCCGTGGCGGTGGCGAGGTCGCTGAAGGCGGAGACGGATGGCCAGATCGGCGTCGGCGGCGCCGAATTGGCCGGGCACCTGGCCGATGCCGGCCTGATCGATGAATACCGGCTCTACATGCATCCGGTCGTGCTCGGCGGCGGCAAGCCGTATTTCCAGCATGGGCTGTCGCTCTCGCTGGCGCCGCTTGGCACGGAGCGCCTCTCGCAGGGCGTGACGCTGCTGCGCTACGCGCCTGCCTGAGCGGACAAGTTCGATGCGGGCGGCCGAAACAGGATCAGCAAGGCCGCCGCTTCGGCCGTTTGCGCCGCCCCTGCTGCTTTGGTCCTAGGGCCTAGGTCGTTCTTGCCCTTGCATGAGCGCAAGCGCATCTTCGAGATAGCCGGCAGGCTCGCAAACTCCGGTCAGGCCCGGCCGCCGAACCCAATACACCCCCCCAGGCTGCCGGGCCGCCGGCGCGGGCGTTCGCCGCGCAAGCAAATCCTTCAACCGCATCACATCCGATCCGAAACCGGCTCCGCCGCCGTGCCGGATATGTCGGCATCGGCTCGCAACGTTCGAGCCGCGCTGCCGTATCGCTGCGCGGGCCGAGCGCCAGGCCGAAGTCGAATTCTACCGAGCACGCCAGGCCAACGCTTCGGAACCTGTCTTTTTCTCGTATGGCCGGCAGTTTCTCGATATTTTTATTTCCCGATATCAAATCGGCGTTTGTCCGGCGACTGTTCTCCTACTAAAGACCAAGGCACGGATGCTTGCGGCAACCCTTTAGGCGTTAAATCGTATTGTTGTTCGAGGATGCAATTCTTGGGGCAACGAGCTGGAGCTGCACATGGTGGCAGGCGAACCAGACAATGTCCGCGTGAAATTCATCAACGGCCAATGGCTGGTGCGCGTCGTCGAAGGCGGCCGGCTCACCCATCAGCTGTTCGACATCCACGCGGAAGCCGAAGCCTTCGCCGAGGAGGAACGCCATCGGTTGGGGCTGCCGGGCGAGCCGCCGGCCGCGGAGCCGATCGAGGCAAGGCGGCGCGGCGGGCGGCGCTGATACAAACCCACACGTAAAGCGACTGGCGCGGTTGGCTCAGCCTTCGCGACCGGTTGGTTTGCGCTTCGCCCGAAAATGCGGGAAACAATCGGTGGACGGGGAACGCTGCCGATGTGCAATCTTTACAACATCACCACAAGCCAGGAGGCGATCCGCCAATGGACGCGCGCGCTGCGCGACATTGCCGGCAACCTCGAACCCTCGATCGATATCTATCCAAACCAGGCCGCACCCGTGGTGCGCAATGCCGCCGACGGCAGCCGCGAGCTTGCCAATCTGCGCTGGGGCATGCCGACGCCGCTGGAGCGAATGCGCGGCAACGCCGATTCCGGCACCACCAACATCCGCAACCCGCAATATGCCCACTGGCTTCCCTACCTCGGCGTCGAGAACCGCTGCGTGGTGCCGGTGACGAGCTTTGCCGAACCCAACCCGACACCCGGACAGAAGGACCCCGAGACCGGCGTGCAAAAGAATTTCTGGTTCGCGCTCAGCGAAGAGCGGCCGCTGTTCTTCTTCGCCGGCCTGTGGACGCCCTGGCACGGCGTGCGCAAGGTGAAGGAAGGCCCGGGCGACCACGAGCTTTACGGTTTCCTCACGACCAGGCCCAATACGCTGATCGCGCCGATCCACGAGAAGGCGATGCCCGTGATCCTAACCACGCCGGAGGAGACCGAATTGTGGCTCACCGCGCCGTGGTCGGAGGCGAAGAAGCTGCAGCGACCAGCGCCGGACGACGCGCTGGTGATCGTCGAGAAGCCGGCGACGCAGATCAAGGTCCCCGCCCAGCCGCCGGCGCAGGGGTCGTTGTTTTAGCCCCTCGCCTTCTGCAGCACCCAGATGTAGCCCTTGGGCGGATGGTCCTGGTCGATGAACTGGGTCTTGACCTCCGTGTCCTTGCGGCCGCAGCGCTTGCAGCGGAAATGGACGGCTTCGAGCGGCTTGTTCCAGCCCACCACCTTGGCCACGTCGTTCGCCTTGAAGCGGCCGACGTGGTAGCAATGGCGGCATTCGACGACGAGCAGCATGTTGGCCTTGGCCGCCCGGCCAACGCTGTCCATGGGTCCGGCCATTTTCTCATGTCCGGTTTGAATAGTCCTCGGGCAGTGGCAGGAGGCCGAGCCAAGCGGCGCGGAAATCGGGCTCCCTGCCCGCGACCGCGCTCATCACCTCGTGCAGCCTGTCCACCAATCCATTGAGCCGCCAGTACATTTCGCCATTGGTCCTGAGGTTGAGCTGCGCCGCCAGCACGGTCTGTCGCAGTTCCAGCGCATCGCGAATGATCGCCTCCGCGTCCGACCGGAACAATCTGTCGTAACGGCTTTTCCGTCTGCCCAATGCGGCTCTCCCTGATCCTGAGCAACCGCCCCATCTCCTGACAAAATAGGAACTCATTCCTCGCGAAGTCAATTCGCTCTTGACATTTTTGTTCACTTTTTGTTCACATGCTAATGGAAGCCATCGGAGCACCCGCCATGGATCACATCGTCAGGCTGGACAGCCGCCAGGAAGCGGCGCTTCAGGCGATAGCCGAGCGCTTCATCGCCGAGCATAAGGGCGACGCGGTGAAGGCGCTGAAGGAGATGATCGTGCTCAACGGGCATCTGCAGGAACGGCTGGATGCTCTGAGTGTGCCGCGTAGGGCCACGCGTTGATAGCACGGTGAAAAGCGAGGCCTGGCGACGGCGCGGCCGACCGCGCCGTCGCGGAAAGATGCCTGGCCTCAGGCGGCCCGCAGCCCTTCCTTGGGGCGCAGGTTCTGGTTCATGCGGAACAGGTTCTGCGGGTCGTAGCGCTGCTTGATCTCCAGCAGCCGGCGATAGTTGCCCCCATAGGCCGCTTCGACCCGGTCGGTCTCGTCCTCCGGCATGAAGTTCACATAGGCGGTGCCGGCGGCATAGGGCTTTGATGCTTCGTAGATGCCACGCGCCCAGTCTATGCAGGCCTTGTCCATTGCCGGCTCACGCCAGCGGGCGTGGACGTTCATGACGAAATGCGAGCTGCGCTGCGGAAACGCCGTGGCGTCCACCTTGACGCGGCCCGCCGCACCGCCGACATGGCCGAAGAATATTTCGCATTCGGGACCCGGCAGCCGCGATATCGCCGCTGTGGTGACCTCGATCGCGCTGTCGGAAAGCTCGGTGAAGTCGTGGCTCTTCCAGTAGTTGCGGGCGCCGGGCGCAAGCAGCGGGTCGAAGGCCTGCTGCCAGCCGGTGAACGGATTGGAACCGACGACATCGGCGATCGGCTTGCCGATGGCGCGTAGCTTCTGCGTCGCCTTTTCGCCGGCCTGGATGTCCCCGCAATAGCACATTGCCAGCACCAGCACCTCCTTGCCGTGCCATTCGGCCGGCAGGAAGGGCAGCGGCGGCGCCTGCCGCATCACCACCCAGCAGGTCAGCTCGTCGGGCGCGGTTTCGAGCGCCGCGCGATATTCCCGAAGCACCTTGCCGGCATCGGCGAAGGGATGGACGACAAGCCCCGACAGCACTTGTGGTCCGAACTGGTGCAGTTGGAACTCGAACGCCGTGACGATGCCGAAATTGCCGCCGCCGCCGCGCAGCGCCCAGAACAGGTCCGGGTTTTCGCTCAGGCTGGCGCGCAGCAGCTTGCCGTCGGCCGTGACCACGTCGGCGGAGATGAGATTGTCGATGGTCAGCCCGAATTTGCGGGTGATCCAGCCGAAGCCACCACCCAGCGTCAGGCCCGCAATGCCCGTGGTCGAGTTGATGCCGGTCGGCACCGCCAATCCGAAGGCCTGTGTTTCCCGATCGACATCTCCAAGCGTGGCGCCGGGCCCGACCCATGCCCGCTTAGCCGCGACGTCGACCCGCACCGATTTCATCCGCGACAGGTCGATCATCAGGCCGCCGTCGCAGACGGCGCTGCCGGCGATGTTGTGGCCGCCGCCACGCACGGAGACGAGGAGCTTGTTTTCCCTGGCGAAATTCACGGCGGTGACGACATCGGAGGCGCCGACGCAGCACACGATCAGCCCGGGCCGCCGATCGATCATGCTATTCCAGATGCCGCGGACTTCGTCGTAGGCGGCGTCGCCTTCCCGCAGAACCGTGCCGCGTATTTGTGCCGTAAGTGCTTCGAGGGCTGCCGCGTCGACTTTTGTCTTGCTGCGTTCAAGCGTGGTGAGGCTCAAGCTGTCCATGATTTCCTCCCAGATTTGCCTGTGAGCCGATTGTCCCCCGTCGGATTTTCCTAACCGGTCAGTGTGCGCTTACATTAGGGATCGCGCAAGCATTGGCCCTGGGTGAGCAAGGCTTGGGGCGTTGCATGCATTGAGCGCCTGATCGGGCCTGCAGGCGAGGTGCGGAGCCGGTCAGCCCGGCGGCAAACCCTCATCCCTGCGCCTCAACCCGACTGTCCCGGATCCGGCAGCTCCCGTTGAAAACGGGCGAGCGTGTTCAGGCGCGGCACCGGGTCGAGGAAGACGTGCAGCGACTTGATCCGCCCGCCTTCGACATGGGCGACGTCCGTGCCGGTGGCCGCCACTGGACCGGCAGGTGGCCCGGCCCGCCAGAAGAGCCGGCCGACGCCATTGTGCCCGACAGCGCGCCCAGCCGGGCTGAAGACGAAGCCGGGCGGCATGCTGGTGAGCAGACTGCCGATGGCGGACGAGATCTCCTCCCATCCGCTGGCAACGGCCTGCAGTTCGTAAAGGACGGCATCCTCGGCATAGAGTTCACGCAGTGCCGCACGACGGCGGTCCTCGTCACGCTCGCCGAAAACCCGAACGAGATTGGCCAGCATCAACGCGTCGAAATCGACGGAGCCGGCCGTCTCCGCGGATCGGTTGTCGCCCTTCTGCTTTGAACTGGCCATCATGGTCGTGCTCCGTCGAAGGTTGGATGAGAGTCTCGGCGTCCGCCGCGTCGTGAGCAGGCGCGATCCGTTCAAGCGGCGCTGGTCTTGTTGCCGAGAAGCTGCATTTCCCAGGCGAAGGCGACGCCGCTGTTGCCGCCATGGTCGGCAAGAACGCCTGCCAGGGCGATCGCGCTTTCCTCCCGTGCCCAGTCGCGCTGCCATTCGGCCGCCACCGCCATCCAGGTGATCGGAACGGCGCCCGCGGCCACCATGCGGCGAACCGCCATGTCGTGGGATTCGGCCGAGACGCCGCCCGAAGCGTCGGTGACGATGAAGACGTCATAGCCGTCCGCGAGCGCCTGAATTGTCGGCATGGCGAGACAGATCTCGGTCCACAGCGCTGCCAGGATGAGCTGCTTGCGACCCGTCTTCCTCACCGCATCGACCACACGCTCGTCCTGCCAGGTGTTGATGAAGGTGCGGTTGATCGGCTTCTGCTGCGGGAAGACATCCTGAAGTCCCTTGATCAGGTAGCCGCCGCGTTCCTCTATCACCGTGGTCAGGATCGTCGGCACATCGAAGACCTTGGCCGTCTTGGCCAGCCCGATGACGTTGTTGACGATCATGGTAGGCTCGTGGCTGTTCAAGTTGGTGAACTGGTAGGGCTGATGGTCGATCAGCACCAGGACGCTGTCCTCAGGGCGAAGCAGGGCGTCGAGGCCGTTCTTGGGCGCGATGGATTTGGTCACAGGGCATGATCCTCATTGAGATTGCATTGTCGCTCCGGATATGGCCTGTCTATTGCCCCAAAATTAGTGGGTAATCGCTTGAATTATCTGCAAGCATTGCTTTAAAATTCGACTATGGAGACGTTGGCCAATCTCGAGTCCTTCGTGCGCAGTGCCAGGACGGGCAGTTTTTCGGCGGCGGCACGCGCGCTGGCGCTGACGCCGGCCGCGATCAGCCGCAACGTGGCGACGCTGGAGCGCAATCTCGGAACCCGGCTGTTTCACCGCAGCACCCGCAAGCTGACCCTGACCGAGGCCGGCGAGTTGTTCCTGCAGCAGATCGGCGCCAATTTGGAAGGGCTTCAGGATGCGATCGCCGGCATGGCGACGGACAAGGGCGAGCCGGCAGGCGTGCTCAAGGTCAGCATGACCCTGATCCTCGGCCTGAGCCACATCATGCCGCTGCTGCCGGAGTTTCTCGGGCGCTATCCGCGCATACGGCCCGACTGGCAGTTCGACAACCGGCAGGTCGATCTGATCGCAGAGGGGTTCGACGCGGCGATCGGCGGCGGCTTCGAGCTCACACCCGGCCTGATATCGCGCGAGCTCGCGCCTATGCATGTCATCGCGGTCGCATCGCCGGAGTATATGAAGGGGCGGACCGCGCCCACCGACCCGACGGACCTTGCCCAGTTCGACGGCATTGTCCTGCGCTCTTCTCGAACCGGCCGCCTGCGTCAGCGCGTCATGCGCGACGCCGCTGGCAAGGAGATTGCCGCCGTATTGAAGGAGACAATCGTCGTCAACGACCCGGCGGCGATGTCGCGGGCGGCCTTGCTCGATCTCGGCGTGGCGCTGATCGCCATGCCGGAAGCGCTGCCCTACCTGGAGAGCAAGGCGCTGCTGCGCCTCGTTCCTGATTGGTATGCAGATCTCGGCTCGATCTCGCTCTATTACGCGAGCCGCACCCTGCTGCCGGCCAAGACGCGGGTCTTCGTCGATTTCGTGCTGGAGGCCTTTCGGCGGGACCGTCTGGCCGAGCGTTTCGCCGGGAACCTCAGTTAAAGCTCGCCGATCCGCTCTGCCTCGCTCCGTTGCCGAGCAGGACAAAGGGCGCTGTCCCGCCAGCATAGGGGCATTTGCGCCCCGCACGCCATAAAGCGAGCCGCGCCCTACGCCTTCACGCGCTTCAGCGCCTGGGCCATGCAGTGGATGCCGCCGCCGGTCTTGGAGATTTCGCTCATGTCGACGGCCGCAACCTCGAAGCCCTGCGCCTTGAGCTTTTCGATGAGCGTCTTGCTGGAGGTCGGCGCGATCACCCTGTCCTTGCCGAGCGACATGAAGTTGCAGCCGAGCGCCATCGTGTCCTGGAAGGGCACGTCGATGATCTCGTGGCCCTTGCCCTTCAGCCAGTCGACGATGCCGGGCTCGGTGCAGGCGAGGCAGACGGCGGTGAGCTTTTCGGCGATCGGCACCACCATCAGGTCGATGTGGACATAATATTCGTCGATGAAGGCGATACGGGTCTCCCAGCCTTCCTTGTCGAACCAGGCCTGCACTTGGCGCGCGCCCTCTTCCTGCGTGCGGGCGCCGCCGCAGCCGATCAGCACCACGCCCTCCTCGATGACGTTGAAGTCGCCACCCTCGAAAGTACCGGCGGTGACCATGTCGTAGATCGGGATGCCGAGCTTTTCGTAAGTGCGGATGGCGGCGTAGTTCTCGCCGCGCCGCCACCAGTTGGCCATGGCGGTGATGAAGGCGCCGTAGGGCGTCATGACGCTGGAGTCGCGCGAATAGACCTGCATCGGCAGTTCCGGCGTCGGCTCGTGCCAGTGGATGTTGACGCCGAAATGCTCGTAGGCCGCGACGAGGTCCTTGTGCTGCGCCTGCGCGATCTGGATGTTGCAGGGCGCCTCGCGCAAGTGCTTCCTGGACAGCGAGCTGGTCGAGAGATGCCGCAGGAAATTGGGCGAGCCGAGCAGGACGTCGGTCAGGACATCGGTTTCGTTGGCGAAGCCCCAGGCGGTGAGCGGCTTGGTGCCGCCGGCGGGATTGCGGCGCTGCAGCGAGAACGGCTCGGCGACGATGCGGTCATGGACGGTCATGGGGTTCTCCTCGATTGATATTTGTCATGCGGTGGAAGCGGCCGGGATCCACCAGTCGCGGCCGCGCGGCGTGGTGACATATTCCGGCCAGCGGAAATTGATCGGCGGTTCGTAGTCGCAAAGCGGCGCGATCCAGTTCGAGCCGCCGACCCCACCGCCGGTGCGGGCGACGAACTCGTCCATCGCGGCATCGCGCGCGGCCTTGTCCTCGAGCAGGCGCAGCGCGGTGAGCGCGACCGTCTTCGAAGCGCAGGTCACCATCGGATCGATGGTGGCAGGGATTCCGCCCAGCGCGTTCATCACCCAGGCCGGATAGGCATAGCCGTTGGCCGAACGCAGCGCCGGGCGGGCTACATAAAAACGCGACGTCGGCGCGTGCCAGCTCATGTCGGTGTAATCATCGGAGGTCGAATTGGTTTGGGACGGCGGCAGATCGCGGCGCAGGATCGCCTCGGCCTCCTGCGGCGAGATCAGCCGCTCCAATTCGTCGATGAACGGGTTTTCGGTCGCCTCGCCGCCGGCATTGACCTGGACCTCACGGGCGATCGCTTTCGCCTCCTCGCTCCATTGTGGCGCGCCGACCGTCGAAAGCGCCTCATAAGTAATTTCGGCCATGGCGTGGTTGGCGAGGCCGGGCCGCGACTTCGACACCCAGTGGCGTTCGTAGCGGCAGCCGCTCATCTTCGCCGCGGCTTCCGCGTTGCGGTCGAGCACGGTGGTCACCTGCTCGGCCATGGCAATGGTCGGCACGCGGATCATGTACTGGATCTCGGCAAGCCCTGCCGGCAAATTGTCGGCCGTCGCCTGGCCAGCGGTCAGGATCGCTTCGCTGATCGACCAGCCGCCCTGGTGCGTCAGCATGGAATCGCGCAGCGCCTTGGAGGCCATGTACATCATCATCAGCGCGTCGTTGGCGCCGGGGGCGCGGACCGCCGAATGCGCCTGCGGGATCGGTGCTGCATCGCCGGCGCGCCCCCAGCTTTCCGGTTCGTCGCAGACGAAGCGATAGATCATCGCGTAAGCCGCGCCGCAATGCGTGTCCCAGCGTGCCGTGTTGCAGAGCGGCAGCATATAGAAGGGATGGAAAGAGATCATGCCGGCGAGGCCGTCATAATAGCCCTTGGCCGCGTGGATCGGCTTCGACCCCCTCACCTTCTCCGCCGGCTCGCCGGTGAAGCGCAGCGTGCCCTTTATGTCGTGCTCCAGCATCGCAGCCTTGGCGGCGAGCAGGCCGCCGAGGCTGCCGATGCCAAGCCCCGAATGCGGATCGGTGTGGCCGCCGGCCTCGGTGCCCAGGCCTTCGCGCGGCCGCTTCACCGTTGCGGCGTCCTGGCAGTTGCCGGGCACGGCGTCATATTCGGCATACATGCCGACGGTCGGACCGTCGCCATTCGTCCAATGAGCGCAGAAGGCGGTCGGCATGCCGCCCGAGCCTTCCTCGACCGAAAAGCCCTCGCGCTTCAGCCGGTCGACATACCAAGCCGCAGATTGGTACTCGCGCCAGGCGGTCTCGCCGAAATCGAAGATGGTGCGCGTCCAGGCCGACAGCAGCGGCTGGATGCCGTCGATGCAGGCAAGCGCGGTCTCTTGCGCCGAGGTCGTCACCGGTTTCTCCATAGGCCCAAGAAAAGCAGTGAAGCGGCTCATCAAAAAGTGATATGTTTTCCCGGCTCGTGCAAATTCGGTTCACCTGAGGCCTCTTGCGAATACCTTCCACGCAGGCGCTGCGCGCCCTCGACAGCTTCGCCCGCCACGGCAGCGTGTGGCGCGCCGCAGACGAGCTTCACCTCACCCGAAGCGCGGTCTCGCATCAGCTCCGGCTGCTTGAGCGCGAGCTTGGCTTCGATCTTCTGGAGCGTATCGGCAAGGGCGTGGCGCTGACGCCGCGCGGCCAGCGTTACGCGGCCGATGTCAGGAAGGCGCTCACCGTGCTCGGCGACGCAGTGACGCAAAATACCGGAACCGGCGTCGGCGGCTCGTTTGCCGTGTCCTGCACGCCGGGCTTCGCCTCGCTGTTTTTGTCCACGCATATCGCGGAGTTCCGGCAGATGTATCCGGACGTGGCGCTGCACATATTGACGCCGCGCCGCCTCGACGACGTCTCCAATCCGGAGGCCGATGCCTTCATCGCCTTCGGCGTCGGCAACTGGCCGAACCGCGCGGTGGAGCTGCTTTGCGAAGTCTCCTTCACGCCGCTCTGCAGCCCGACGCTGCTCAATAAGGTCGGCGGCTTTTCCAAGCCCGCCGACGTGCTGCGCGCCAATCTGCTGCATCTCGGCGACACCGAGGACTGGGCGCGCTGGCTGGCGCTCGCCAAGGTGGAAAATCCCGACACCGAGGGCGGCATCTTCTTTTCCGACATGAACCTGGTCTTCTCGGCAGCGATCGCAGGCCAGGGGATCGCCATGGGCGACGAGCTGACCGGCCGCCGGGCGCTGAGCGAGGGCAGGCTGGTCAAGCCGTTCGACACAGCGATCCCCTCGCCGCGCTCCTATTTCCTGGTCTTCGAGCATGCCAAGGCTGGGCATCCGGTGCTGAATGCGTTCAGCGGCTGGCTGAGGTCGAAGCTGTCGGAGAACAGGCTGGCGACCTATTGAGATTAGCTGATCTCCCCCCTTGTGGGGGAGATGGCCGGCAGGCCAGAGGGGGGCGCTGTCCCGCCGGCCTGTCAGCCATTTTGCACCCACCTGTCGGCGATTGGTCCCGATAACGGACACCACAAAGGTCGCATTCCTTCGCGCCCCCTCTGCCCTGCCGGGCATCTCCCCCACAAGGGGGGAGATTGGCGCTCCAGCGTCACCGCTCATGTCCTCACCCGTGAATCAAATTTGCCGATCAGGCGAAAACTATTCGGTTGCGGTGAGCCCCGGCCGTGCCTACGATTTGAACCGACCGTAAGGACAGAGGCAGGATGCAGCAACCCGGCCGGGCCGCAGAAATCAAGGCGAACGGGATCGGCAAGAGCTTCGGCTCGTTCCGGGCGCTGGACAATCTGACGCTAGATATCGGCCGCGGCGAGTTTCTGACGCTGCTCGGGCCGTCCGGCTCCGGCAAGACCACTTTCCTGATGATCCTGGCCGGCTTTGTGCAGCCGAGCGAAGGCCGGCTTTTCAGCGACGGCGCCGACATCACCGACCGCCCGGCCGAGCAGCGCGCCGCCGGCATGGTGTTCCAGGGCTATGCGTTGTTCCCGCATATGAGCGTCGAGCAGAACATCGCCTTCCCGCTCAAGGTGCGCAAGAAAACGGCCGCCGAGATCAAGCAGCGCGTCGGCGAGATGATCGAGCGCGTCGGCCTCAGGGGCCATGAGAAGAAGCTGCCGGCGCAGCTTTCCGGCGGCCAACAGCAACGCGTGGCGCTGGCGCGTGCGCTGGTATTCGAGCCGGGCGTGCTCTTGCTCGACGAGCCGTTCTCGGCGCTGGACAAGAGCCTGCGCGGCCAGATGCAGGCCGAGATGAAGCGGCTGCACCAGGAGACCGGCACCACCTTCGTCTTCGTCACCCACGACCAGAGCGAGGCGCTGGCGCTGTCGTCGCGCGTCGCCATCTTCAACCACGGCAAGCTTCTGCAAGTCGGCAGGCCGGACGAGGTCTACGACCGCCCGGCCAACCGCTTCGTCGCCGAGTTCCTGGGCGAGATCAACATGCTGCCGCTGAAGGGCGTCACGCCCGCCGACAATGGCTCGACGGGTCTTTGCGAAGACCGCGCGGTCAACATGCGTTGCAAAGCCGAGTTGATCAAGGGCGACGCCATCCTCGCCATCCGGCCCGAGGACATGTCGATCGCGCCGGAGGCTTCGACCGGCGAGAACGGCATAGCCGCGACCGCCGTCGCCTCGACCTATCTCGGTGCGGCGACCAAGCTCGACCTCACCACGCGCCAGGGCGCGAAGGTCACCGTTTCGGTGCCGAACGAGGTCGCGGCTGCAGCGCTCAGCAAAGGCAATTCCGTCTGGCTGACCTGGCCGGCGGAAAAGGGTTTCCTCCTTCCGGACGGAGGACAATGAGCACCGAAGCGGCCTGACATCGCCGCACCGGCTTCCGGACCAGACCAACTAAAAACAAGGGGAACTGACATGAACGACGATATGAACAACACGCGGAAACAGGCGATCGAGTCTCTTTCCGAGAGGACCAAACGCGGCGAGATCTCGCGCCGGCAATTCGCGCAGCTTGCGGGCCTCGTGCTTGCCGGCACGCCGATGCTGTTGCGCTCGACCCAGTCTTTCGCCGAGACGAAAGGGCTGGTGCTGGTGAACTGGGGCGGCGACGCCATCACGGCTTACGACGCCGCTTACGGCCAGGCCTTCACCAAGGACACCGGCATTCCGGTCAAGATGGACGGCTCGGGCCCGACCGAAGGCGCGATCGCCGCGCAGTTCAAGAGCGGCGCGCCGACCTGGGACCTGGTCGACGTCGATCCGTTCTCGGCCATCACGCTGGGCGGCCAGGGCATGCTGGAGCCGATCGACTATTCGATCGTCGACAAGAAGAAGATGCGCGAAGGCTTCGGCTGGGAATATGCCGCGTCGACCTACTTCTTCTCCTATGTCATCGCCTACGACTCGCAGAAATTCGGCTCCAACGCGCCGACCGGCATGGCCGACTTCTTCGACGTCAAGAAATTCCCAGGCAAGCGCTCGCTCTACAAATGGGGCGTGTCGAGCTGGGAAGCTGCCCTTCTCGCCGACGGCGTCGCGCCGGCCTCGCTCTATCCGCTGGATCTCAAGCGCGCGCACGACAAGATCGCCGCCTTCAAGGAAAACGTCGTCTCCTATTGGGGCGGCGGCGCCGAGAGCCAGAGCGTGCTGCTCAACGGCGAAGCCTCGATGGCGATCGTGTGGTCGACGCGCGCCTCGCTGATCGAGCAGGATTCTGGCGGCCAGATCAAGTTCATCTGGGATCAGGGCCTGATCTCGCCCGGCGCGCTGGCGGTGCTGAAGAACAATCCCGGCGGCAAGGACGCGGCGATGAAGTTCATCGCCAGCACCCAGGATCCGCAGAAGGAACTGGTGATGTTCGAGAAGCTCGGCCAGGGTCCGGCAAATCCGGCGGCGGATGCGCTGATCCCGGCCGACAAGAAGCGCATCAACCCGGTCGATCCGGAGAACATGAAGAAGCAGATCGCGCTCGACATGGACTGGTACGCCAAGAACTACGGCAAGGCGCTCGACGAATACACCAAGATCATCTCGGCCTGACTAGGCGGAGACTCTTAGACTGATGAGAGGAACCCTCTCCGACAGGACGGGCGCGGCGCTGTTGATGGCGCCGCTGCTCCTATTCCTTGTCCTTGCCTACGCCTGGCCCTTCCTCGGCGTGGTGAAGTGGAGCTTCACCCTGCCGACGCCGGGGCTTGGCCAGTACCACGCCCTGCTCACCGACGACCTGGTGCAATCGGTGTTCATCCGCACGCTGCGCATCGCGGCCATCGTCACGGTTGTGTCGGTGACCGCCGCTTACGCCATCACGGTTGTCTGGGTGCGCGGCAGCCCGATGCAGCGCGTGCTCGCCGAATTCTGCATCCTGGTGCCGTTCTGGATTTCGGTGCTGACGCGCGCCTTCGGCTGGGTGGCGCTGCTGTCTAATCGCGGGCTGATCAACACCTGGCTGCAATCGATCGGCTTCATTTCCGAGCCGCTGACCCTCGTGCGCAACGAATTCGGCGTCATCGTCGGCATGTCGCATTTCCTCATCCCCTTCGCGGTGTTTCCGCTGGCCTCTGCCATGCGCAGCCTCGACGAGCGCGTGCTGCTCGCGGCGCGCGGCCTGGGCTCCAGCCGCATGCGCACCTTCTGGACGGTGTTCGTGCCGATGACGCGCTCCGGCATCATCGGCTCGGCGCTGATCACCTTCGTTTTCTCGCTCGGCTTCTTCGTCACGCCGGCGATCCTCGGCGGCGGCCGCAGCGTGATGATCGCCGAACTGATCTATCTGCGCATCTTCCAGAGCCCGGACTGGGGCCTGGGCGCGGCGATCAGCGTCGTGCTGGTGGTGTTCGTCGGCGCGCTGATGGCGCTTCTGTTCCGCTACGTCAAACCGAAGCAATTGGTGTAGCGCGATGCCCACATACCGTCCTGGCCCCGTCTCGCTGATCCTCGCCGTGCTTGTGGCGCTGTTCCTGCTCCTGCCGCTGCTTGCGGTCGTCCCGGTGTCGCTGACACCGAGCCGCATGCTGACCATGCCGACGGGCGAGCTGTCGCTGCGCCATTACCGCTCGCTGATCGAGGATCCGCGCTGGCTGGATTCCATCCTGCTGTCGATCCGGATCGGCGTGGTGAGCAGCGCGCTCTCCACCGTGCTGGCGCTCACCTTCAGCCTGGGCGTGTGGATGTTCCAGCCGCGCTTCACGGCAGCGCTGGTCGGATTCGTGCTGCTGCCGATGGTGGTGCCGCCGGTGGTCTCGGCCGTGACGCTCTATTTCCTGCTCACCTCGGTCTCCGGCATCTCGTCCTTCTTCGGCTACGACACCTGGCTGGGTGTGGCGATGGCGCATTCGGTGATGACGGTGCCCTTCGCCACCGTGCTGATCCTGGTCTCGCTCAGCCAACTCGACAGGCGCATCGACCTTGCCGCGCGCGGCCTCGGTGCAAGTGTGTGGGAGCGCGCGACGCGCGTCATCATGCCCAACATCAAGTTCGGCATCGTAACCGCTGCGCTCCTCTCCTTCGTGCTCTCCTGGGAGGAGATCGGTGTGACGCTGTTCATCACTTCGGTCAACGCCATCACCTTGCCGCGCCTGATGTGGATGGGCCTGCGCGACAATATCGACCCGGCGATCGCGGCGCTCTCGGTGATCCTGATCATCATCACCGTGCTGGTGCTCGCCGTGCGCGGCGTCATTACAAGGCGCCGCGCCGCGTAAGCCGGTTCAATCCCAGACGAAAGAGGCCCGCCGGGAGCGGCGAGCCTCTTGACGCGCCAAAGTGGAAGCTTGGCCCGTTATGATCCGGGGGTGTGGATCGCCTGGAAGTTTAGCCAATGGAGGTTCGGCGGGCGATTTACAAATCCGTAAACTTCGCGCCGGTAGGAGCGAGCATCTTCTTCCGAAAAGGACGTTCTATCAAAGCCTTGCCGGCACAGCCTGCCGCGCTGGCAGCCGCTCGCTCAACCAAATGTGATGGGACACGAGCCCTGACGGGAGGCGGAGCCTCCCGATGTCGTCGTCCCCGACCGCTATCGATTCCCCGGCAGCATTCTGGTCAGGATCGTGTCCCGACGGATGAAGTGATGATAGAGCGCGGCCAGCGCGTGTATGCCGGCCACGATCAGTATGCCGTTCGCGCAGAGCGAATGCAGTTCGCGAATGGTTCGTGCGGTCGCCCTGTCCGGAGCAATCGGCGCCGGGATCGTGAACAGGCCGAAGAAGCTCAACGCGTCACCCCTGAACCAGGTCAACAGGATGCCGAGGACGGGGATCGCGACGAGCAGCGCGTAGAGGGTGAAATGGCCCATCTTCGCGACCGCCCGCTCCGCGGCAGGCATCTCAACCGGCAGGCGCGGCGCTCCTCTCATGCCGCGCAGCACCACCCGCCAGAAGACGAGCGCGGCGAGCAGAAGCCCGAACGAAATATGCAGCCACCAGATAGTGTCGACGGTCGGGTCCCCACGGGGCAGCAGGTCTTCGCCATAGGTTAGGGCGTAGAGCAATAGGACCAGGGCAAAGAGCGCCCAATGCAGGAATTTCTGAGCGGAAGTGTAAGCGTCACTGGCCATTGAGCGCGGTCCCTGAAAGGTCGCCGCTATCTCAAACTCGTTCCAGGCGAACTTGTGACCGCTAAATTACGAATTTGTAATGGGAATTACGAATCCGGAGTATTCCGGCCGAACGGGCACAAAGCTGACATCCGGCGCCAAGCGGCCCGGCACCATCCTGTCCACATGCCGCGCCTTTAGCGCGAGCCGCGCAAGGCGAAGGCCCCCCGGCCTCGCCTGCGTCGCAGCCGATCAGGCGGCCTGCGGCCGCCGCATCCTCTCGACGAGAGCCTGCCGGGCCGGGCCGGCAAGCGGCCTGTCCATGGTCAGCAGGCCGTCGAGCAGGGCGAGGAGCTCACGCGCTGCGGACGACTTGCAGGAGTAGTAGACCATCTGGCGGTCGCGGCGGGTGTCGACTAGGCCAAACCTGCGCAGTTTGGCCAGATGCTGGGAGAGTGCTGACTGGCTGAGTTCGACCTTGTCGGCGAGCGTGCCGACCGACAGTTCGCTCTCGGCCAGATAGTTCATGATGAGCAAACGTTTCTCGTTGCCCATCACCGCAAGAAAGGCTGCCGCGCTTTCTGCGTTGGCGGTAAGTTTCTTCGTCACCATCGATTTCCCCATGTTCATGCTCTTCCGAGGCCATGGGGGCAATGGCATCAGAGTTCCAGAGCATTTGGTGGACCTGCTCCGACATGGAATCGGAACCTGCCCTGCTTCTTTGTTCGACCAAGATCCCTTCGTAACCCGGTTGCCACCACGTCGGGATATTGGCCTCGGACAGCGTGCGCCGCGTTGTTGCGTGGCGCAAGTTGGCGCAGACTCGGAATAATTCCGCGCCACTAATGAATACCAGCGCTTCGTTGTTTCAGCAAGGATATAGCGAAGCTGGCCCAGTATCCGGCCTGCTTCCCGCCAGATCATGACATGAAGAGCCTGCCAGCCAATGCGCTATGAAAGACACATGGCCACCGTTTCGGCGAGGACTCACCCACCTTTGCGAACCCGTGCTAATATTAGTCGGGGAAGAAAGGGGGACATGAGCTGAAGGAAGAAGCCCGTGTCCAACATTTCACGAAACACGTTTACACCCGCCGAGACGGCCCTGTTTGGGCGCGTCTTCGAGAGCGGTCGCGTCGCCGGGGAAACCGAAGAGCAGAAGGAGGCGCGCGCCTCGCGCATCATCGCGAACTACATGGCCGGCATCACCGACGAAATGGAGCTCGTCGAACTGTCTCGCAAGCCGCTCGGCAGATAGCGCAGGACCATGTTCGCGCTGCTCACATCCTGTTGAAATATCGGGATGAAACCTGCCGGGCAGTTGCGCGTTTCTCTTCCGCTCAACGCATCAGGGCGCTCACAACGCATCAGGGGTTTAGCGATGATCCAGGGATGGTTTTCCAGGCCGGTCGAAGTGGCCGTCGGCGTGGCAGGCTCGATCCGGCACATTTCCAACGCACAGCAGGCCGTCGAATTGCTGACGGGCCAATGGCGTGACGCCGGCAGCGCGCAGCATGGCGCGGCGCTACGCGCCTGCCGCCGGGCGATGAGCGGCGACGTTCCGGCCGACAATGCCAGGGAAGCTTTCATCAGCGCCGCGCGCGAAGCGCATGTGCTGGTCGAATAGGCCCAAGACGGTGCTTGATGCTGAAGCGCGTCGCACTGAAACAGCTTCAGGCGACATGCATTAAGTCTTTGTCTTGATGGATATCGTTGCCCCAGAACCGCTACACACTTCCGGGCGACATGCATCAGCTAGCGATAGAAGAGCCATAAAAGCACCGACACCGCGAACACTGCCGGAGAGAGCAGGATTGCGGCCCGCAGGACGCACATGACCAAGTGCAGCGGAGTGGGCATGCCTGGCGGTGCCGACACCTATCGGCTGCGCGAATTGACGGGAGACCGACGCGCCGGCCGAAACTGGTTCTTGCGATCCGCTTGCGCGTGCAAACGGCTTTGCCGGGCCTCCTCATAGAGCCCGAAAGCGGTCGCCATCAACGTGGCGGCGGTCATGGCGGATGCAAGCACGGCGATCAGCATGAGAGGTCTCCCCGCGTTTCAACGGCGTGTCGGATCTGATTATCGCCGCGGGCGACGGTGCAGCCAGTGACTTTGGTCACATGTTTTTTGAGCGCCGGGCCGTGTCGTGGCGGAATGAATCCGGCCCTTGAGCCGCCCCGCCCGGCGCATCGCCGATCTCAAAAATTCTTCGGAACATTATCGGCGGTGGATGGTTAATGCGCGGGTCCGCCAATCATCCCGGACCTGCATCCATCGGGCGCCCGGCCGGCGCCGCTGCCTGATCAAAAGACCACTATACGAAACGGAGGATGTGATGAACGACGTCTGGTTTTCCGAGCCGGTCGTGATCGATTTCGAGCCAAGCGGACAACACAAGGTCTCAAGCTGCTTCGAGGCAATCGAATGTCTCGACCAGCGCTGGCCAAGACGGGCGCGCGACCGCGCCTGGCGGTCGGCAAACCGCGTCTGCCGCGACGCGCTCGACGGCTTGAGAAGTCCCGTCGAAGCCCGCAAAACCCTGCGCAAGGCGGCGAAGGCCGCCGGCCTGCTGGGCTAGAGTCCGCCAATCTCAGACAGAAAAAATCGGCACCCGATCGTCCCGATTTGCCGCAAGCGTTGCGCGTAGCCGCCCGCAACTTGGGAGAAACTTCGGAACGTTGCCGTCGCCGGCCTGTTTTTCCCCTGTAGTCTCCTGACTACAGGGTTCCAGACCCAAGCCGAGCCCGTTCCGGCCTCCCATCGCCGGTAGGGCTATCGCATATGAGTGAAGAGGCGGAGTAGGTCTTGATCGGCCCATCGTGCTTTGAGTCGTTTGTGGCTGAGCGGGATGTTTTCGGGGTCGGCTCTGAGAACATTGAGCGTGAGGCGCCG
>NZ_JBZEGV010000028.1:0-82213 GCF_058312955.1 Mesorhizobium sp. LEGMi-168a | reverse complement strand
AGTCACCCGCTCACCCCCACCACCCGGGCGGGGCCGGGGGCGCCCCCCCCGCGCCGTATCCCATCGGACGGAGACGATCATGTCGCGCATTGGAATCCACTCTTTCGTCTGGTCGGCGAGCTCGGCGCAGGCGGACCTCGAACGCACGCTGGCCAACACGAAAGAAGCCGGCTTCGACCTGATCGAGTTCTCCTACCTCGATCCGGCCAATGTCGATATCGGCAGGCTGGCCAGGAGCATCGCCGATCTCGGCCTGGGCGTCGCCATCAGCATCGGCCTGCCGGCCGACGGCGACATCTCCAGCGCCGACAAGGCGGTCGCCGCGCGCGGCGTCGATATTCTCAACCGCACCATCGCGCTCACGCGCGATCTCGGCGGCCAAAAGGTCGGCGGCATCCTCTCGACCGGCCACGGATTGCAGACCGAGGCGCCGACGCGCGACCAGTGGAACCGCAGCGCCGCGACACTTGCCAGGGTCGCGGAAACCGCCAAGGCAGCCGGCGTCACGCTCAACCTCGAAATCGTCAACCGCTTCGAAAGCAACCTGCTCAACACCGCAGCGCAAGGACTTGCCTTCATCGAGGATACCGGCTCCGACAACATCTTCCTGCACCTCGACACCTTCCATATGAACATCGAGGAGGCCGATGTCGGGCTGGCCATCCGCCATGCCGCCAAGAAGATCGGTTATGTCCACATCGGCGAGAGCCATCGCGGCTTCCTCGGCACCGGCAGCATCGACTTCGCCGCGATCTTCGATGCGCTGACGGCCATCGGCTATAGCGACGATCTCAGCTTCGAGTCCTTCTCATCGGAAATCGTCGACGAGAACCTGTCGAGGAAGACGGCGATCTGGCGCAACCTGTGGACCGACAACATGGAGCTTGCCCGCCACGCGCGCCGCTTCATTGGCGTCGGCCTGGAAACGGCGCGCCGCAAGGCCGAGCTCGTTTCGGCATCGCAGAGGCTCTGAGGGCCTTCGAGAATCTCGAGAGGTGAATTGCGGCTTTTGAGGGCCATGCTCTGCTAGACTCCAGTTGATTCGCTTCGACAGGAAACGGCATGAGCAAGGCTCTCGGCACTTTCGCGTTGGTCACGGTGTTGAGTGCCTTGCTGATGGCGCTTTCGCTGGCGGTGGCCAGGCATGGTTACCCTTACGGCGCCTTCGGCATGAAGCGCCTCGACGGCATCGCCGACGCGGGCTCCTTCCTCGCCATTGCCGCCATCTATTTCTTCAGCGCGCTGCTGATGATGATCCTGCCCATCCGCGCCGCCGGCATCGTGCTCACCCACGCCGCCGACGCGATCTTCTGGGCCGCGATTGTGTTGTTCGCCACCATCGTTGGCTCGCTTCTGGCCAGATGGGCTTTCGGCCAAAGTGGAGCGCTCTGGGCGCTTTTCAACTGGCGCTTTCTCTTCGTCGCGGCGATCGTGGCGGCGCATCTCACCATGAACGAGCTTCGTCGCAACGTCCTGCTCAGAAGCCTGTTCTTCGTCATCTTCGCCGCGGTAACGCTCGCCTGCCTGTTCTGGTCGTTCTCCGTCTGAGGGCCTCGCGCCGATTCCATGTCGTGACAGGTCGTCGCGGACAAGCCTGATGGACTTCCACCGTCGCGCGCCTACCTTTATCGAAAGCGCTCGGGTAGACCTTTCGGCGGACAATGCGTATATCATTTGTCTGACAAATGAGCGGCGCGTTGCCGCCCCTGCTATCTCGAAGAAATAAGCCAATCTCGAAGGAAAAAAGATGACCGTGCTCCGCAAGAACCTGATCGACGGCGAGTGGCTGGGCGAGGCCGGCTCGCGCAACATCAATCCGTCGAACACCAATGATGTCGTCGGCGAATACGCCTCGGCCGGGCCGGAGGAAGCAAAACAGGCCATCGCGGCCGCCAAGGCGGCCTTCCCCGCCTGGTCGCGCTCCGGGCCGCTGGCCCGCCATGCCGTGCTGAAGAAGACCGCCGACGAGATCATGGCGCGCAAGGACGAGATCGGCCGCTCGCTGGCCCGCGAGGAAGGCAAGACGCTGGCCGAAGGCGTCGGCGAAACCATCCGGGCGGCGCAGCTCTTCGACTTCTTCGCCGGCGAGACGCTGCGCCTGTCGGGCGAGCTGGTGCCGAGTGTGCGGCCGGGCGTCGGCGTCGAGATGACACGCGAAGGCGTCGGCGTCGTCGGCATCATCACGCCGTGGAATTTCCCGATCGCCATTCCCGCCTGGAAGATCGCCCCGGCGCTCGCCTATGGCAACACAATCGTCTTCAAGCCGGCGGAGCTGGTTCCCGAAAGCGCCTGGACCATCGTCGACATCCTGCAACGCGCCGGCCTGCCCAAAGGCGTGCTCAACCTCGTCATGGGCAAGGGCTCGGTGGTCGGCCAGGCCATGCTCGACAGCCCGGACGTCAACGCCATTTCCTTCACCGGCTCGGTCGGCACCGGAAAACGCGTCGCCGCCGCAAGTGTCGAGCATATGCGCAAGTTCCAGCTCGAGATGGGCGGCAAGAACCCGCTCGTCGTGCTCGACGATGCCGACCTGGCGGTCGCCGTCGACTGCGCGATCAACGGCGCCTATTTCTCGACCGGACAGCGCTGCACCGCGTCCTCGCGCCTGATCGTCACCGAAGGCATCCATGACCGCTTCGTCGATGCGGTGAAGGATCGCCTGGACAAGCTGGTCATCGGCGACGCGCTGGACGCCAAGACCCAGATCGGTCCGGTCGTCGACCAGACCCAGCTCAAGCAGGACGAGGACTATATCGCGATCGGCCGCCAGGAAGGCGCCGAGCTCGCTTACGGCGGCGAACGGCTGGAGCGTGAGAACCCGGGCTTTTATCTCAGGCCGGCGCTGTTCCTCGGCGCCACCAACGCCATGCGCATCTCGCGCGAGGAGATTTTTGGGCCGGTCGCCAACGTCATCCGCGTCAAGGACTATGACGAGGCGCTGGCTGTGGCCAACGACACCCCGTTCGGCTTGACCTCCGGCATCTGCACGACGAGCCTGAAGCACGCGACGCATTTCAAGCGCAATTCCGAAGCCGGCATGGTGATGGTCAACCTGCCGACGGCGGGCGTCGACTTCCACGTTCCGTTCGGCGGCCGCAAGGGCTCGAGCTATGGCCCGCGCGAGCAGGGCCGCTACGCCATGGAGTTCTACACCACCGTGAAGACGGCCTATACGTTTGCCGGCTAACGGGCTGGGTCGATGATGTCGGACCTTGCCGGAATGACCTGGCTCAACCCGCCGCCGCACCATGTGTTCGGCGACGGGACGCTCCATGTCCGCACCGGCAAGGAGACCGATTTCTGGCGTGAGACCTTCTACGGCTTCCAGCGCGACAATGGCCATTTTCTCTACCGGCCGGTCGCGGGCGACTTCAGCGCCGAGGTTACGATCAAGGGCGACTACAAGGCGCTCTACGATCAGGCCGGGCTGATGCTGCGGCTCAGCGAAACGCACTGGATCAAGGCCGGGATCGAATACACGGACGGGCTTGCCTACTTTTCCGTCGTCGTCACCAACGACAGTTCCGACTGGTCGCTGGTCGCCATTCCCGCGGACCCGAACGGCGTCCGGATACGCCTGACCCGTCACGCCGAGGCGATCCGGGTGCAATATCTCGATGCGTCGGACAGCCATTGGAACCCGGTGCGGCTGGCCTATTTCCCGACCTCGCGGAGCGTCGATGTCGGCATGATGTGCTGCTCGCCGCAGCGCGAAGGCTTCGAGGTCACCTTCTCCGACTTTGTGATCGGTCCGCCGATTTCCAGGGACTTGCACGGCTGAGCGGCTTGGAGCCGGCCAAGGTTGGCGTCATCGGCCGGTGCCGTCCAGTCCCAGCCCGTGGCGAACCGCATCGCGGATTGCCTCCGGCCCGAACCGGGACCACGCACCATCATAGGCTCGGGCCCGCAGGCTAGCCATGCGGGCGCGGTCCAGGCACAGCTCGACCGTCAGGCGGGCAAGATCTTCGTTGCTCTCGGACAACAGCACCTCTTCGCTGTCGATCAGGCCGAGGCCTTCCACCGCCAATGGCGTTGCGATGACCGGAACGCCCCAGGCCATCGCTTCGAGTATCTTGATGCGCGTACCGCCGCCCATGGCGAGCGGGACGATGGTCAGATGGGCGGCGGACAACAGCGGCCTGGTGTCGTCCGGGTCTTCGACCAGGCTGACCCCGTCCAGCCGTGCCAGGGCACGAACGGGCGGCCGGGGCGAACGGCCGGCGAGAACGAGCTTCGCGGTCGGCAACGCCTGCCGGACGCGCGGCAGGACGGCGAGGGCCAATCGCTCGGCGGCGTCGATGTTCGGCGCATAGCCCAGATGGCCAACATAGAGGATGAGTGGAAAGGCATCGGAGATGGCCGGCTGTGGCGGCAGCGTCCGTGGCATCAGATCGGCGCGCGGGATACCGTTTGGCACAAGGTCGACGGGTATTGCGGGCCGGACAAATGCCTCCAGCCGCTCGCGGTCCAGCTGCGAGCAGATCCAGATCCGGTCGACGATGGCAGCCGCCCTTCTTTCAAGTGGCCTGACGCCGGACGAAAACAGCCGCCACCTCTTGCGCGGCAACTGATCGGCGAGGTCGGATTCGACATTATGCATGTCGAGAATGAGTTGCCGGGCCATCGGCCGCAAGGGAGCGAGAAGTTTGAACAGCGCAATGCCTTCGACGATGATCGTGTCCGGTTGGAAGTCCTGAACCAGCGCCTTGAGGCGCGCCAGGGCCGGAAGCGCTATCCGGCTCTCGCCCTTCATCCTGCGCCAGCCAAGCGAAGGCGCCCGCCGCTCGGACGGATTGGTTAGCTGAGCCACGCGGATGTCCATGCCGGCTGGTTGGGCTTCGCCGATGCGCGGCGCAAGCGAGGCCAGGCAGACCGGGCCGAACGCGGCGGCGGCCATGGCATTGCCGAAATTCCTGAGATCGGCGCCGGATGCCGGCGGAAAGGGCGGGTCGTGGCAGACAATCAGTGTTCGTCGCAAACCCGTCCAACCCCACTCATATGGCCCGGCGGTATCGTTGGAACCGGTGCTCTTGAGACCCGCATTCCCTGTGACCTCCTCCGGCCAGGCTGTCAAGCCGTGATGCCAGTCTCGCTGCCGGTTACCAGCCGGCCGCCATAGCAAGCGTTGGACAGCTGCAGGCCGCGGTTCCCCTGATGGTGCCGGGACCCTAGAGCAATTCCAGGAAAAGTGTGAAACGGTTTTCCGTCCGGAATTGCGTCAAAACAAAGAGATAGAGCGGTTCGCCGTTTCCGTGAAACGGTGAAACGCTCTAGACGTCCATCCGGTGCTGGAAGAACTGCAGGAACAGCTCACGCTCGGTGGTGATGTCGAGCTTTTCATAGATGCGGCGGCGGTGGTTCTTCACCGTGCCGACGGTGATGCCGAGCCGCCCGGCGATATTGGCGGTCGGGTGCCCGGCGAGGATAAGCTGCACCAGCTCGCGCTCGCGCGATGAAAGCTCCGGCCAGAGACTCGCGGGGATGCTCGGCTTCTGCTGCGGCGAGGCGCCGGGGCCGCTTGGCGCCGAGGTGCGCGAAAAATCGCTGCCGCGCGCCTTTATGTCCAACGCATGCAGCGCTTCGAACACCGGCAGCCGCTCGGTGAGCAGCGCGATCTCGCTGTCCCTGAACGATATTTTCGAGCGATCGAGGAAAATGCCCAGGCACCAGTCGCCGCCATCGGCCAGCATGATGCCGACCTCGTCGCAGATCTCCGACTGCGCCAGGAAGCCGGCTATGTACTGGCCGCGCTTGGCCTCCTCGTCGGCAAGTCCCTTGAGCGGCATGATGCCGAGCCGGCGTTCGCGCCGCCACGAGGCATAGAAGGGATCGAAGACGTAGTAGTTGTCGAGATAGCGCCGCACCATCTCGTCCGAGAAGCGCCGATGCTTGACGAATTCAGGCGTCTTGGTCGCCGAATAGCGCGTCACCGTCACCAGATCGTGCGCGATGTCGGCGCCGATCAGGTCGATCAGGCAGTCGACATGCTTGTCGGTGCCGGTGGCGGCGATCGCCTTGGCCAGCGGCGCCCAGATATTGCCCATGCGCATGCCCTCTTCTCGGCGAACCCAGCCTGCGCGTCATTGTGCCTTTAGGCATATGGCGCGCTCCGGCTCGTCGAATCTAGCCTGTGGTCACTCTCGGCAAGGGAAAGCGACCCGTGGACCAGATCACCACCAATCCCATCGTCATCGGCATCGACGCCGGCGGCACCATGACCGACACGATCCTTGTCGATCAGGACGGCCACTTCAAGATCGGCAAGTCGGCGACGACGCCGAAGAACGAGGCCGAAGGTTTTCTCGCTTCCGCCGAGGACGCGGCTGACGCCTGGGGCATCTCGCTGCAGGACCTGTTCTCGGGCGTCAATGTGGTGCTCTATTCCGGCACCGGCATGCTGAACACGCTGCTGTCGCGCACCGGCCGCAAGCTCGGGCTGATCACCACCAAGGGCCTCGAGGACATGATCCTGATGGGTCGCGGCCTGCAGGCCTGGGCGGACTATTCCTACGCCGACCGCCTGCATGCGGTCACCCACCATCATCCCGATCCGCTGGTGCCGCGCCGCCGCACCCATGGCGTGACAGAGCGCATCGACCAGTTCGGCGACGTCATCCTGCCGCTCTACGAGCACGAGGTGCATGCCGCCGCGAAGAAGCTGATCGCCGACAAGGTCGAGGCGATCTGCATCATGACCGTCTTCTCGCATGTCAATCCTGCGCATGAAAAGCGCATCGCCGAAATCTGCCGCGAGGAGATCGCGGCCGCCGGCGCGGACATGCTCGTCTACTCGAGCCACGAGGTGCGCCCGGTCATCCGCGAGCAGTCGCGGCTGAACTCGGTGCTGATCGAGGCCTACGCCACCTCGCGCGGCCGCAGGCAGCTCAAGGGCATCGAGGACGTCTCGAAGAAATACGGCTTCAAATACGGCGTGCAGACGCTGCTCTCCTTTGGCGGCCTCACCTCGATCAACCATCCGCGCCTGCACGAGACGATGATCTCCGGGCCGATCGGTGGCATTCTCGGCGCGGCCTATGTCGGCAAGCTGATCGGCAACGACTCGCTGATCTGCTCGGATATGGGCGGCACGTCCTTCGACATGGGCGTCATCACGCGCGGCCAGACGCGGATCGAGAACGAGCCGCTGATGGACCGCTTCAAGCTCAACGTTCCGACGCTGCATCTCGACACGATCGGCGCCGGCGCCGGTATGATCCTCAAGGTCGATCCGCTGACCAGGAAGGTTTCGCTCGGGCCGGAAAGCGCCGGCTCCGACCCCGGCCCGATCTGCTTCGCCAAGGGCGGCACGGAGCCGACCATCGCCGATTGCGACGCCATCCTCGGCCGCCTGAACCCGCATTACTTCCTCGGCGGCAAGGTCGTGCTGCAGGTCGACAAGGCGCGTAAAGCCTTCGAGGAGAAATGCGCCCGCGTGCTCGGAGTCGGCGTCGAGGAGGCCGCCGAAGGCATGATCGACATGCTGGAGGCCGACGCGAACAACGCGTTGCGCCGCGTCATCTCCGGACAAGGAATCCATCCGTCGGAATTCACGCTGCTCTCTTATGGCGGCTCGGGGCCGCTGCATCTCGCCGGCTGTTCCAGGGGCATCGGCTTCAAGGACATCATCACCTTCCAGTTCGCCGCCGCCTTCTCGGCCTTCGGCTGCACCACCGCCGACTTCATGCGCCGGCACTCGGTGTCGACGCAGCTCGATATCGGCGCCCGCGCGGGCGATGATGAGCTGCAGGATTTCGGCGCCAAGGTCACCGCCGTCTGGAACGATCTGACCAGGGCCGCGGTCGATGAAATGGTCGCGGACGGCCATGCGCTGGACAAGATCAGGACCGTGCCGTTCCTGATGATGCGCTACACCGGCCAGCTCGAGGACGTCGAGGTGATGGCGCCGCTGTCGGCGGTTCACTCGGCCGAGGACATGCGCAAGGTCATCGCCGAGTTCGAGGCAGTCTATGCCAAGGTCAATCACCGCGTCTCGCGCTATGGCGAAGCCGGCTTCTCGATCACCGAGCTGGGGCTCATCGCCACGGCGGACAAGGTGAAGCCAACGTTGGTCAGGCGGCCGCTCGGCAAGTCCGATCCGGTATCCGCCCATAAGGGTGTGCGCGAGGCCTATATCGGCGGCCGCTGGCACAAGGCCAATCTCTACGAGATGGACCTTCTGCAGCCCGGCCATGAGGTGGCCGGCCCGGCCATCATCGAACACCCCGCGACGACGCTTGTCGTCCATCCGCAGGACCGCGTCTTCGTCGACGAATGGACGCTGCTCCACTACTCCCATGCTTGAGAAGGCGAACGCTATGCTGGACAAACCCGCCTCTGCGCTCCGCATCCGCGAGTGGCTCATCGAATCCGAACGGCTGATGGAAGAGACCGGTTGCTATGACGGCATCACCGAGCTCCATCTGCGCAACCAGGACCCGCTGAAGTTCGAGACATTGCACACCAAGCTGCGCGCCTATTGCGTCTCGGCGCGGGAAATGGCCCGCCGCATCTCGGCCTCGCCCGGCGTGCGCGAGGTCGGCGAGATGGTCGTCGCCATCTACACGCCGGAAGGCGACGCCATCGCGCTCTCCAACGGCATCATGGTGCATGTGCACACCATGAGCCGGTTCATCAAATGGATGATCCGCAACGGCTACGAGGAGAACCCGCAGATCCGCGACGGCGACATTTTTGCCAACAACGACGCCTTCATCGGCACCGTGCAGGTGCCGGACGTCATGGACGTCATGCCGATCTTCCACTCGGGCAGGCTGGTCGGCTGGGCCGGCGCCGTCTGCCACGAGTTGGAGGCCGGCGGCATCACGCCGGGCGGCGACGTGGCACTCGCGCAGGAGCGCTTCACCGAGGGGCTGTTCGTCTGCGCCGAGAAGGTCGGCGAGAATGATGAACTCCGGCGCGACTATGTCATCCGCTGCGAGCGCAATCTTCGCATGCCGATCTACTGGGTTCTGGACGAGAAGGCCAAGGTCGCCTCCTGCATCGACATGCGCGAAAGCGTCAAGGCGCTGATCGATGAGATCGGCCTCGACTACTGGATGCAGGTGTCGAAGGAATTCATCGAGGAAGGCCGCCGCGCCCAGCTTGCGCGCACGCGCCAGCTGACCGTGCCCGGCATCTATCGCGGCCATACTTTCTACGGCCATGTCACCGCCGGCAAGCCCGGCTACCAGCCGCTCGGCGATCCCGACTGGCTCTACAACATCCCGATCGAGATGGAGATCACCAGCGACGGCAAGATCATCATGGACTTCGAGGGCACGCAGCCCTGGGGTTACCATTCGATGAACTGCACGCCGGCCGGCATGGATGGCGGCATGTTCGTGACGCTGACCCAGCACATGAACTTCGAGGGCCTGGTCAATGACGGCGCCTGGATGGCGACCGAGCTGAAGCTGCCCGCCGGCACCTGGACCAACCCCGACAACGAGATGGTGGCGACCGCGACCTCCTGGGCTCTGCTGCTGCCGGCCTATGGCGTCTTCCAGCGGCTGCTCTCACGCTCCTTCATCGCGCGCGGTTTCGTCGAGGAAGCCTTTGTTGGTCAGGTCAACAGCCCGATGATCGAGATGGGCGGCGAAAGCCAGTACGGCACGCCTTTCGGCATGGCGCATTTCGAATGCGCCGCCGCCGGCTCCGGCGCTTTGGCCATCAAGGACGGGCTCGACACCGCCTATGTCGGCTGGAATCCGGAATCCGACATGGGCAACATCGAAATCTGGGAACAGAACATGCCGATGCTCTATATCGGCAGGTCGATCGTTCCCAATTCGGGCGGCGCCGGCAAATATCGCGGCGGCTGTTCCTTCCTGTCGACCTGGCTGGTCAGTAAGACCGATCATTTGCGGCTGGTCACCTCCGAGCACTCGTCGCGCGTCTTCGACAATGGCGGCCTGTGCGGCGGCTATCCGGCGCCGACCTGCCAGAAGCATCGCGCGGTGCGCGACTCGAACATCTTCGAGCTCGCCGAAAACCGCGCGCCGCTAGCCCACCACACCGGCACCAATCCGTATCGTTCGGAACTCGAGGTCCGCCTGGAAGGCGAGCATGTGACGCTGGAAGGGCCCTACATCACCGCGCCGCACAAGACGGGCGATGTCTTCACCCACTCCTACAATGGCGGCGGCGGTTTTGGTGACGTGCTGGAGCGCGACCCGGTTAAGACGGCTTGGGACGTCGAGAACGGTTTTCTCACCAGGGAAGCGGCCGAAGGCGTCTTCGGCATCGTGCTCGACGAGGACGAGGACGGCTTTCCGGTCGCCAATCTAGAAGCCACGAAACGACATCGCGCCGAGATGCGGGCAAAGCGCCTGGCGCGGGCCAAGCCGGTCTCGGAATGGGTGGCCAAGGAGCGCGAGCGGGTGAAGGCGGCCGATTTCGCGCCCGAGGTGAAGAAGATGTATGCCAGCGCCATCAAGCTCTCGCCGCGCTTCGCCAAGGATTTTTCGGCCTTCTGGGATGTCGACGCCAGATCGACCTTCGGTGTGGAGTAAGGGACCATGACGTCATACAGCAAGGAAGTCATCGCCGATCTGGTTGCCGGCACGCTGCCCTGGCCGCAGACGCGCCGCATCATGAGCGCCTACAAGGACGACGACCGCTTCTTCAAATATGTCTCGGTGCTGCAGGACCGCGTCGGCTGGAGCGATCCGATCCTATTGCCGGTGGGCGACCACCTCTTCATCTGCCAGAGCGGCGACGAGCGGGTGACGAAATGCGAATGCGGCCATTCCTTCGGCGACTATCGCAAGAACTGGAAGCTGAAGGCCGCGATCATCGTGCGCCACAGCGAGGAGTCCTTGCGCGAGATCTATCCCAACAGCGACTTGCCGGATCCGGAGTGGATGGAAATCCGCGAGTTCATCTGCCCGGAATGCGGAACGCTGCATGAGGTGGAAGCGGCAGCCCCCGGCTATCCGATCGTGCACGACTTCGAGCCGGACCTCGAAGGCTTTTATCGCGACTGGCTGGGCAAGCCGCTGGAGCCACTGACCAGAGCAATTCCAGGAAAAGTGTGAAACCGTTTTCCGTCCGGAATTGCGTTGAATAGAATGGGAGGTTGATGGCAGGAATGGGCCGCGTCGCAGGCAAGGTCGCTTTTGTCACCGGGGCCGGGCTCGGCCTCGGGCGGGCGTCGTCGCTTCTTCTGGCATCGGAAGGCGCAAAGCTGGTCGTCGGCGACATCGACGAAGGCCTCGCCGGCAACACGGCGGCCGAGATCGTCAAGGCGGGCGGCGAGGCGCTCGCCCTTCGCCATGATGTGTCGAAACCCGAGGACTGGCCAATTGTGATGGCGGCGATCGAGCAGCGCTTCGGGCGTCTCGACGTGCTGGTCAACAATGCCGGCATCGCGATTGCCAGGAACATCGAGGACACCTCTTTAGCCGAATGGCGGCGCACCATGGCGGTCAATCTCGACGGCGTCTTCCTCGGCTGCCAGGAGGGCATCAAGCTGATGAAGAAATCCGGCGGCGGCTCGATCATCAACCTCTCCTCCATCGACGGCATCATCGGCGAGGCCGAGCTTGCCGCTTATTGCGCCTCCAAGGGCGGCGTGCGCACCTTGACCAAGGCCGTCGCCGTGCACTGCGCCGAACAGCGCTACGGCATCCGCTGCAACTCCATCCATCCCGGCTATATCTGGACGCCGCAGACGGAGAATTACCTGCGCGATTTGGGCACGCTCGACCAGGAAAAGGCCAAGGCCCTATCCCGGCACCCGATAGGCTTCCTCGGCGAGCCCAGCGACATCGCCTGGATGGTCCTCTATCTCGCTTCCGACGAATCCAAATTCGTCACCGGCTCCGAAATGATCGTCGACGGAGGCTATCTTGCTGTGTGAACACGGAGACCGCATGCGATGACCAACCTTACCGGCCGCAGCGCCATCGTCACCGGCGGTTTCTCCGGCATGGGCTTTGCCATCGCAACGGCGCTGGCGAAGGCCGGCGCCAATGTCGCCGTCGGCTCCTATGTGGCGCCGCCGCAAGCGGGCAGGGCGGATGCCGCCTACTATCCTGGCGCGGACGAGATCGAGCGTGTTCGCTCGGCGCTTGCCGCGCATGGCGCCAAAGTGCATGCCGCGCATCTCGACGTGCGCGACAGCGCGCTCACCGATCGTTTCATGGCCCAGGCCGAGGCGGCCATCGGCCCCGCCGACATCCTCGTCAATGCCGCCGGCACGACCGCCGAGCAGCCGGTATGCGGTCATTCCGACGAGCTCTGGGACAAGATCGTCGACACCAACCTCACCGGCGCCTTCCGCACGATACGCGCCGTGCTCCCCGGCATGATCGAGCGCGGCTGGGGGCGCATCGTCAACATCGGCTCGACTGCGGCGTCCGTCGGCTGGAAGGACAATCCGGCCTATTGCGCCTCCAAGGCCGGCCTGCTCGGGCTGACGCGTTGCGTGGCTCTCGAAGGCGCGCCGCATGGCGTCACCTGCGTGATGATCAGCCCGACCTGGGCCGAGACCGAGCTGATGCGCCGCAACGTCGCGCAGGTGGTGGCGCGCGAGGGCAAGGGCCGCAGCGTCGAGGACGCGATGGACGAATTCAGGAAAGGCAACCCCCAGGGGCGCATGATGCAGCCGGAGGAGATCGCGGCGCTCGCGGTCTTCCTCTGCTCCGATCTCGCCAAGGGGATCACCATGGAAAATATCCAGATCACCGGTGGTGCTTTGTGGTAGCGTCCGCTCGGGGGATGGATCGATCCCGGCCTTCAGGGAGGAAGCCGGCTTAAGAGAAGGACCATCAACCAAACAGGGGAACTGACATGAAAAAGATAAGTGCCTTGAAAGGGGCCGGCATCGGCCTCGCATTCATGCTTGCCGCAACGACGGTCGGGCAAAGTGCCGATCTCGGCGCCAAGGACGAGCCAATCAAGCTCGCCATGCTCGAGTGGACCGGCGCGCACGTCTCCACCCACGTCGCCGGACAGCTTCTGCAGAAGCTCGGCTACAAGGTCGAATATGTGACCGCGGGCAACTTTCCGCAGTTTTCCGGTCTCGCCGATGGCTCGCTCAGCGCCTCGGTTGAGGTGTGGATGAACAATGTCGGCGACATATATCCCAAAACGCTTGCCGCGAAGCAGATCGAGGACATCGGCAAGCTCGATTTGAAGACGCGTGAAGGTTGGATCTATCCGAAGTACATGGAGAAGGTCTGCCCCGGCCTGCCGGACTGGACGGCGCTCAACAAGCCGGAATGCATCCAGGCGCTGTCGACACCGGAGACCGCGCCCAACGCACGCTTCCTCGATTATCCCGCCGACTGGGGTTCGCGGGCGGCGACCATTCTGGCCGACAATTCCATGCAATACACGGCCGTGCCCGCGGGCTCGGAAGGCGCGCTGGTGGCCGAGCTCGAGGCCGCGGAGGCGGCCAAGACGCCACTGGTCATGATGTTCTGGGGCCCGCATTATGCGCTCGCCGAAAATGACGTCGGCTGGGTCACCATGCCTCCCTGCAAGGAGCAGACCAACGAGCACTGCATCACCCCGCCCGATGTCGACAAGATCGTCTGGTCCGGCTTCGGCGCCAAATGGCCGGCGGCCTATGCCTTCCTCAAGGCGTTCAAGATGGACGCCAGCGAGCAGGAGAAGATGATGCTGGCCGTCGACAAGAAGGGCGAGGACCTCGATACTGTGGTCAAGGCCTGGATCGACAAGAATGAGGCGGTCTGGAAGCCTTGGGTCGACGGCGCCAAGGGATAGGCACGGCAGCAATTCGCGATCGGCAGCCGACCTGGATGTGACAGGGCTGGGCCGGTAACTGTCGGCATTGGGATAGCTCACCGTTTCTTGAACTCGCTGCGCCGCCCCAAACGGCGAAGCTTCAGAACCGAGGCGCAGTTCGAGGGGCGCCGAACGTGAAGCTTCTCGTCAACCAGTGGCCGCGACCGCTAACCGTCCCTCTGCGACCATCGTCATGAAGCCAATGACCGCTCCAGCGTGGTGCCCATGAACTTGACAATCTTCGGCTATGCGAATGTCGCAGCGCTTTCCCTAACTTGAGAGGGCGTCTGCCCATGCACTTTCTTGAAGCTTCTTGTGAAGTGCGAAGCGTTCTTCAAGCCCACTTCGAGCGCAACCTCGAGCATCGTTGCCTTTGTCTTTGAAACCAGTCGCTTGGCGCGCTCCATACGGATTTTCTTTAGCGCTCGCGCCGGAGTCATCCCCGTCGTCTGCACAAAGACCCGCTCGAGTTGCCGTCTTGAGAGGCCGAGCTTCAAGGTAAGGTCTCTTATGGTCAGTCCGCTTTCCAGATCTTCCTCCATGGCCATGAGGGCAATCTTGACGTGGTTGTTGCAATAGTCCTCGATCAGAGGACGCCGCGGTTGGATGTGGACCGCGGGTCTTGCCCGGTCGATCTGGAGGACTTCAAGCGCGTTGCGTTCGGCCTGCACGCTTATGTGGCGTCGCACGAGGGCCGCTGCCATATCGGCCACGCTGGTGCCGCCGACACAGGACCCGCGCCTCCGGTCCAGATTGAAAATACAATCGGAGCGGACTGGATGATTCGGAAATCGGTCGCGAAACTCTCGGATGTGGAGCCAGCTTACACAGGTTTGATGATACCGCATCAATCCCGCCTCGGCCAACACGAACGACCCCGTGCAGACGCCGATAAGTGGGACTTTGGCGACGGCCGCCCGCCGAAGATATTCGAGCGTCTGGCGATCGACGGGCTGCTCCTCGCGCAAGAGTCCGCCGACGACCACGATGTATTGAAATCGGCCGGGGTCGACAAATCCCGATGTGGGGGCAACATTGATCCCGCAACTTGAGGCGATGAGGTTGCGGCTGCTGCTCAAGACTTCCCAATCCGCAGCCACACGGCCGGAGTGGTCCAACTCGTCGCTGGCCAGGCGCAATGTGTCGACGAACAGGCTGAACGCCGACAGAGTAAAGGACTTGGCGAGGATAAAACCGACTTCCAGCTTTTGAGGTGAGGACATCTGCAACCCTCCAACAATGCCCCGCAAATCGCTCAGGAATTCAGGAGCGATTTGAGATCGATATCCAAGTCCGCGATCGCATTTGGCTCTGGCGATTTTCCGGCCTCGATCAGGCGCTTGGCTACCATATAGGCGGCGGGCTGGTTGATGGCGTCGACGGCAAGCAACTCCTCGCCTCGATAGTACCACACGGACAGGGCGTGGTCGGAAAATCGTCGCGTTACGGCGGCATCATGTCCACTCGCCAGACCGACGATTTGTAGCTTGATATCGAACTGATCCGACCAGAACCATGGCTTGGCTTGGTAGCCATCGGATGCTTGCATGATCGTCTTCGCCACCGCCTCGCCTTGATCGATCGCGTTGCCGACACTTTCGAGCCGGATCCGCTGGCCTCTCCAAGGAAATGAAGCGCAGTCTCCGGCAGCCAGGATGAACGGATCCGATGTCCGGCAGTTTGTGTCGACCTTGATGCCGTTCTGGATCTCCAGACCGGCTTCCTGGGCCAGCTTCATATTCGGGTGGATACCGATGCCGACGATCGCGAAATCCACCGCGAAGGTGCGGCCGTCCTTCAAATGCGCATGGGTCACGCGGCCGTCCAGGCCGCTCAAGGTCGCCAATTCAGCCCCTTCGCAAATGTCGACGGCGTGGTTTCGATGCAGCTCCCGGAAGAAGGATGCGGTTTGCACCGAGGCCACACGCTGAAGGATGCGCGGCGCGCTCTCGATGAGAGTCACACGCAGACCGAGCTTCGCCGAGACGGCAGCGGCCTCAAGGCCGATATACCCTCCTCCGATAACCAGGACATGCCGCCCGGCCTTGAACTCCGGCGCCATTCTGTTGGCGTCGGCAATCGAGCGGACATAGTAGATACCGTCGAGGTCCCCTCCTTGTTCTTTGCTCAATGAGCGCGGCCGCGAGCCGGTTGCAAGGACAAGATGACCATAGCGTAGAGCGGATCCGTCGCTCAGCGTTACTTCGTGTCGGGTTCTGTCGATCCGCTCAACGTGAGTGCCGCGCCTGAGCTGGATTGCCTTCTGGTCGTAGAATGAAAGCGGCCTGAAGAACATCCGCTCCTCCGTGATATCGCCCAGCAAATAGCCCTTGGAAAGAGGGGGCCGCTGGTAAGGCGGCTGCGCTTCGTTTCCTATCAGGGAGATTGGACCGGAATGTCCGAGATCGCGCAGCTTCGAGCAGACTGAAAAGCCCGCTTGCCCAGCCCCGACAACGACGACCGGAGCACTCTTGTCGACCGCTTCGCCGCTCATGGCACAGCCGCTCCCTCAGTTGGTCCGCAGAGGCGCCGTCGCCTTCAGCATCGCGGTGATCAGCGCGTCGCGACGCTCGGACAGCTTTGCCGGCGATTGATCGTCAGCCGCCTGGATAACGCCCGACACGAGCTGCTCGGCCAGTCCCTGGTCGAGATGCAGGACGCCGAGATCATCCCACCAGCGGTTGAAGCTGTCGGTATAACGTTGGCAGAACGCGGCGAGGCCGCCTTCGCCCGCGCCGAGATGGAACAGCATGGTCGGGCCCATCGCGGCCCAGCGGAGACCAGGTCCGGCCCACATGGCTTTGTCGACGTCTTCGACGCTGGCGACGCCGGTCTTCACCAGATGGATCGCCTCGCGCCAGACCGCTGCCTGCAGCCGGTTCGCGACATGGCCCGGCACCTCGCGGTTCACGCGAATCGTGACCTTTCCGACGCCTGCGTAGAAACGTTCGGCCAGCGCCACCACGCCATCTGCCGTCCGCTCGTTCCCCATGACCTCGACCAGCGGGATGAGGTGAGGGGGATTGAACGGATGTCCGAGCACAAACCGGCCCGGGTTCTTCCATCCCGCCTGCATCTCGCTGAGCGTCAGGCCGGATGCCGACGATGCCACGATCGCGTCCGGCGCCAGCGCTGGTTCTATCTTGGCAAACAGCTCGTGCTTGATGTTGATCCGCTCCGGAACGCTTTCCTGAATGAATTGCGCGCCGTCGACAGCTTCGGCCGCCGACTTATGGAAGCTCACGCGATCCGGATTGCCTTTCCCGGTGAGGCCAAGGTCTTTCAGCACCGGCCATGCCTGCTCGATATAGTTGCGGACCTGCGCCCCAGCCGTATCGGAAACATCGAACACCGAAACGCTGTGGCCGGAGGCCAGGAACAGAGCCGTCCAACTCGCGCCGATAACGCCCGCGCCGAGCACCGCCGTATGATTGACGTTCGTCATCTAGAACAATCCTGGTTGCAGGGGAGAGGCGGCGGTCAGCCCGCCGTCGAGAACAAAACATTGACCGGTAGCGAAGGCGGCCTGGTCGGAAACCAGCCAGGCGACGGCATTGGCGATGTCGCTCGGCTCGCCGAGCCTGCCGATCGGGTGCCTGGCGATCGCATCCGCCTTCGCGCGCGCCGGATCATGAGCGAGGTCGAAGCCATCCGACGCCATCTCGGTCATGATCCAGCCCGGGCAGATGGCGTTGCATCGCACCTTCGGCCCGTGATCGACCGCTATCGAGCGCGTCAGGCCGTGCACGAAGGCCTTCGACGCATTGTAGATCGCCATTTTCGGATCGGACGCATTGCCGGAGATCGAGCCGATATTGACGATGCTCCCGCCGCGCTCCGCCATGAATGGCAGCACCTCGCGGCACATGTTGAACATGCCCTTGCAGTTCGTTCCGACGACGAGATCCCAGTCCTCGTCGGTGGTCTCAACGACCGTTTTGGTGAGCTGCATGCCCGCATTGTTGACGAGGGTTGCGGGCTCGCCAAAGGCTTCGCGGGCCGAGGACACGATGGTCTTGGCGTCGGCGGCTATGCCGACGTCGGCCTGAACCCAGGCGACTTCGGCGGGAAGATCGTGCGGCTTGCCGCTGCGGCCGCAGGTCAGCACCCGAGCGCCGTCGGCGACAAGCCTGTCGACGATCGCGCGACCGATGCCGCGGCCGCCGCCGGTGACGATCGCCGTTTTTCCCAGCAGATTTTGTCCTTGGGAGGCCACGCTTCTTCTCACTCAAAACGCAACATTGTCGGCGCCCTTGAGATTGAGACGCGCTCGCACTTCGTCCGGGGTGGCGATGGTGCGGCCGAGATTTTCGATGATCGAGCGGATCTTCCTGACCTGTTCGGCGCTCGATATGGCTTTCTGTCCCGGGCCGATATAGAGGCTGTCCTCCATGCCGACCCGTAGGTTCCCGCCGAGCAGCGCCGCCTGGGTGGTGAATGGGATCTGGTGCCGGCCCGCCGCCAGCACGGACCATTCATAATCGTCGCCGAACAGTTTTTCGGCGATCGTGTGCATGTGCACCAGATTGTCGAGGTCGGCGCCGACGCCGCCAAGGATGCCGAACACCATCTGGACGAAGAAGGGCGGCTTGACCCAGCCCTGGTCGACGACCCAGGCAAGATTGTAGAGATGCCCCAGGTCGTAGCATTCGAACTCGAAGCGCGTTCCGTGTGCCTCGCCGAGTTCCCGCAGCGAGTACTCGATGTCGCCGAACGTGTTGCGGAAGATGAAATCCCGGGTCATCGCCAGGAATTCCGGCTCCCAGTCGTGTTTCCAGTTCGAGTACTTGTCGAGCATCGGGAAGATGCCGAAATTCATCGAACCCATGTTCATCGAGGCCATTTCGGGGCTGACCGAGCTGGCGGCGCGGAGCCGCTCCTCGCGGCTCATGCCGAGCCCGCCGCCGGTGGTGATGTTCAAGACGGCGTTGCAGGATTGCTTGATGCGCGGAAGAAAATCCTGGAACAGTTCCGGTCGCGGATCGGGCTTGCCTGTCTCGGGATTGCGCGCGTGGAGATGGATGATCGCCGCGCCCGCTTCGGCGGCGTCGATGCTCGCCTTTGCAATCTCGGTCGGCGTGATCGGCAGATGTTCCGACATTGTCGGCGTGTGGATACCGCCGGTCGGCGCGCATGTGATGATGACGGGTTTGCTCATGGTCAAAGTCTCATCTGCTGAACCTGGGCCGAAAGGCCGCCGTCGAGAACCCACAGCTGGCCGCTCGCGTAGCGCGCTTCGTCGCTCGCGAGCCAGTTGACCAGATTGGCGACATCCGTTGGCGTGCCGTAGTTCCGGATCGGATGCACGTTACGCACCGCGTCGCGGAGCGTGTCGATCGTGCCGCCGCCGCCTCCCGATCCTGCGCCGGCAAAGAAAGCCTGCAGCATCGGCGTGTCGACATAGCCCGGGCAGATCGCGTTGACCCGGATGCCTTCGGGCCCGTGGTCGCAGGCCACGGCACGCGTCAATGCATGCACCGCGCCCTTGCTCGCGCAATAGGCCGCCAGGCCCGGATCGGCGATGAAGCCGTCATAGCTGCCGAAATTGATGATCGAGGCGGTCTTGCCGCCGCCGGCGGCCTTGCGCATCAGCGGCAAGGCGTATTTGCAGGTGAGGAACATGCCGGTGACGTTGACCGCGAAGCAACGGCTCCATTCCTCGAGCGTGGTGTGCTCGATGGTCTTTTCGATCTCGATCCCCGCCGCGTTCACCAGCACGTCGAGCTTGCCGGCCGCCGCCTCGACCTTGGCCATGGCGGCCTTCACCTGGCCTTCCGAAGTGACGTCCAGCTCGACGAACGCCGCGGATCCCTGCGGCGAGGAACCCATGCTTCCCGTGTCGCTCAGATCGGCCGCGAAGACCCTCGCCCCTTCGGCAAGAAACCTGTCGCAGATGGCACGGCCGATGCCGCCGCGCCCGCCGGTTACCAGCGCTACCTTGTCCTGAAGTTTTCCGCTCATGAGGAGCCCTTTGAACCGCTGGCCTGCAGATGGCGCCGGCTAAATGCCGTTCGAATGCGCAACCCGCCCATCACGCCGCGCATCGCGCATAGGCGTCGAGGACCAGACCGTGAAAATGATGCACGGCGTGCTCCGATTGCCCGGAGCCATTGGGATCGTTGACGATGCGCCCCTGCGTGAAGGCCGGCGTGTTCATCCCCTTCTGAACGCTCTCGACGATGTTGATGTCCTCGACCTGCAGCACCTCGTCGAGATATTTGATCGACTGCAACTCCGCCTCGTCCGGCTCCTTGGATTCGAGGAAAAAGTCGTAGGTCTCGAAGGTCCGATCCGGCCCTGCCGGAATGATGTTGAGGACGATCATCGAGGATCGCCCGGGGTAGCGCATCAGGCAGGTGTTCGGCCACAGCCACCACACGGCATGGGTCCGCACGGTCGCGTTGGAGACGTCATAGGCCGAGTTGGCGGATTTGCCGGCATCTGCCATATGGCTCGAATAGATGCCGTGGGTCGTCACCTTGTAGGTGCTCATGTCGACAAGCGTGCAGAAATCCTTGTGCGCCGTCGGGCAGTGGTAGCATTCGAGGAAGTTGTCGACGACGTTCTTCCAGTTCGACTTGATGTCGTAGGTCAGCCGATGCGCGAAGGTCAGCTGATCGATGTCGGGCGCCCAGTGCTTGATCTCCGTGGCAAGGTCTCCGGTCTGGGAGGCAAGCGACGGGGCCGAAGGATCCAGATTGACGTAGACGAAGCTGCAAAACTCCTCGACCTGGACATGGTCGAGGCAAATGTCCTTCGTCTGAAAATTCTCCAGCGTTTCGGTGTGGGGCGCGCGCACCAGCTGGCCGTCGAGACGGTAGGTCCAGGCATGGTAGGGGCACATGATCTTGTTCGAGTTGCCCTCGCCTGACAGGAGAGCATGGGCGCGGTGTTTGCACACATTGTAGAAGGCGCGCAGAACGCCTTCGCGGTCCCGGACGACGGCTACCGGACGCCCCGCGATCTCGACCGCGATGTAGTCGCCCGGCCTGCGGACTTTTTCGACATGGCAAACCCACTGCCAGGTCCTTGCAATGATCGCCGCAAGATCGACCTGATACCAGCTCGGATCGGTATAGGCGTCGCTCTTCAGCGAAAGGGACCGTGAGGGGTTCGGCGAGTATCCCTCCTTGATGGCGGCGAACTCGTCTTTCGAAGGAAGCAGCGTCATCGGAGCACCTTTCGTTTCGTGCGCCTGTGGCAGGACACGATAGAAAGCTTGCTGCCGCCGAGGCGGAGACTCTATGCGCAGTTCGCCGCTGGTTTATCGTTTTTCGCCAGCGGCCTCGCTGCCGTCGTCCTGCGCCTTCCGGTGCATCGGCCAGGCCCTGAACTCGAAAGGTATGCGGCCCTCGACGCGGTCGGAGCGTGGCGAAAGGCCAAAGCGTTCGCGATAGGCGCGGCTGAAATGGACCTGGCTGGAGAAGCCCGAGGCGATCGCAATCTCCGACATCAGCATGTCGGTCTGGGTCACCAGGCCGCGCGCCCGGTCGAGCCGGATATCGCGATAGTAAAGCGCCGGCGGCTTGCCGACATAGTGCTTGAAAAGCCGGTCGAGCTGCCGTTGCGAGATGTCCACCTTGCGGCAGAGCTCGGGGATGGTGAGTGTCTGCTCGAGGTGTTGCTCCATGATCGCTATGACCTGGCGGACGGTCTTGGGCGCCGTGCGGCCAAGCGGTTCCGCATTGCCCGGGTTCTGCGACGTTCCGGCCGGCCTCAATGTCGGGTGGAAAATATACCGGGCTGCGGCATTGGCTAAAGCATCTCCCGCGCTTGCCCGGATGAGGTGCAGCGCCACATCCGCCGAAGCGATGCCGCCGCTGCAGGTGAAGCGCTTTCCGTCATGGACGAAGATGTCTTCCGAAACGTCGATGTCGGGGTGCAGCTCCTTCAGCGCGTCGATATGCTCGTAATGCACGGTGGCGCGCCGTCCGGCGAGCAGCCCGGCATCGGCCAGGATGAATGCACCAGTGTCGAGCCCGCCGACGATGGAGCCGCTGCGCGCCCATTTCCTGAGCAACGCCTGAAGGTGAGGGGTGCTCGCCGTCTCTGGCGTCCAGCTCGCGGAAACCAGGACGATTTCGAAATTTTGCTCTTCGACGGAAGCCAGTTTTTCCGTCTGCACCATCATCCCGTTGCTGGCCAGGCAGGACCCGCCCTGGGTGGAGGCGAGCACCCATCGAAAGCGGGTCAGTCCCTCGAGATAGTTCGTCGCCCGGAACGGATCGATGAAGGCCGTCGTCGCCGCCAAATTGAAGTTTGGCGTGACCACGACGAGGATTCTGATCAGCTGCGCGTTCGGAGCCACGTGTCCAAAGATCGAAAATTGGCGTCCAGATTTGTTAAGTCGCCGACCCGCATTGTGCAACACTTCCACTGCGGCACACAGCGATACCAACCAAGAACAAAGGGGAACATCATGCTGAGACAGCCGATCTTGAATGCCACGACCATTGCGCTTGCCGCCCTTCTGGCCGCAAGCGCGCCTGCAGCCGCTGCCGAACTCGGCGCCAAGGACGAGCCGATCAAGCTCGCCATGCTCGAATGGACCGGCGCGCATGTCTCCACCCACATCGCCGGCCAGCTTCTGGAGAAGCTCGGCTACAAGGTCGAATACGTCACCGCCGGCAACTTCCCGCAGTTCTCAGGTCTGGCCGACGGCTCGCTCAGCGCCTCGGTCGAGATCTGGCTGAACAATGTCGGCGACATCTATCCGAAGGTACTGGCCGAGAAGAAGATCGAGGACGTCGGCAAGCTCGATCTCAAGACCCAGGAAGGCTGGATCTATCCCAAATTCATGGAGAAGGTCTGCCCCGGCCTGCCGGACTGGAATGCGCTGAACAAGCCCGAATGCGTCCAGGCGCTGTCGACGCCCGAAACCGCGCCCAACGGTCGCTTCCTCGACTATCCGTCCGACTGGGGCTCGCGCGCCGCGACCATCCTTGCCGACAACAGCATGCAATACACCGCCGTGCCGTCCGGCTCGGAGGGCGCGCTGGTCGCCGAATTGGAAGCCGCGGAAGCGGCCAAGACGCCGCTGATCATGATGTTCTGGGGTCCGCATTACGCGCTTGCCGAGAACGACGTCGGCTGGGCCACCATGCCGCCTTGCAAGGAGCAAACCAACGAGCACTGCATCACCCCGCCCGATGTCGACAAGATCGTCTGGTCGGGCTTCGGCGCCAAATGGCCGGCGGCCTATGCCTTCCTCAAGGCGTTCAAGATGGAGGCGAGCGAGCAGCAGAAGCTGATGCTGGCCGTCGACAAGCAGGGTAAGGACCTCGACGCCGTCGTCAAGGAATGGATCGACAAGAACGAGACGGTGTGGAAACCTTGGGTGGATGGCGCCAAGGGATGACCCAGCCGATGTGCCTGGTAAGGGCTGAAGGCAATCAGGGTTCGGCTCCCGCAATGCGCGGGGCCGAACAAGCCAGTGGCGCGGGCGCTTGCCGATGAACGCCGCCGAACGCCCGATAAAACTTGCCTGCCGCAACGTCTGGAAAGTCTACGGCCGGCGTCCCGGCTACTATTTCGACTCGCGCGGCTATGTCATCGATCCCGATGCCTTGGCCGAGCGCCTGCGCGCCGAAGCGCATCTGCCGGCCGTCGTCGATGCCAGCTTCGAAGTGGCGACCGGCGAGATCTTCGTCATCATGGGCCTCTCCGGCTCGGGCAAGTCGACGCTGGTGCGCTGCCTGTCGCGCCTGGTCGAGCCGAGCGCCGGTGAGATCCTGCTCGACGGCAAGAACCTGCTGCAGGCCAGCGGCAAGGAACTCATCGAATTGCGCCGCCATGCTATGGGCATGGTGTTCCAGAATTTCGGCCTGCTGCCGCATCTGAGCGTGCTCGACAATGTCGCCTTCCCGTTGAAGATCCAGGGCAAGCCGGCGAAGGAGCGCGAAACCCGCGCCCGCGAGATGATCGCGCTGGTCGGGCTCGAAGGCCGCGAGGCCTCTTTCCCGCATCAGCTTTCCGGCGGCCAGCAGCAGCGCGTCGGCATTGCCCGCTCGCTCGCCGTCGGGCCGGAACTCTGGTTTCTCGACGAGCCGTTCTCGGCGCTCGACCCGCTGATTCGCCGGCAAATGCAGGACGAGTTCCTGCGCCTGCAGCGCATGCTGAAGAAGACCATCATCTTCATCACTCACGACATCGCCGAGGCCTTTCGGCTGGCTGACCGGGTGGCAATCATGCGGGCCGGCAAGATCGTCCAGATCGGCCGCCCGGCAGACATCGTGCTCCGCCCCGCCGACGACTATGTCGCGCAATTCACCGAGGACATGCCGCTGCTGCGCGTCATCACCGCGGGCGACATCGCTACGCCTGCCAACGAAGCGGCGCTGCCTGAAAAGACCATTGCAGCCGACACCAACCTGGAAGCGCTGATCCCGCAACTGGCCTCCGGTGTGACAGCCTTCACCGTGTCAGGCGCCGGCGATAGCCCGCCGGCGCTACTCGACGCCAGCGCCGTGCTTGCTGTGCTGGAGCGCGAACAGGCAAGGCGCACCCGGTCATGACGACACCGGCCGCGACATTACGGTCCTCATCGAGGTTCGCAGTGGATCCGGCCCTCCTTCCCTGGTGCGCCCTGGCGCTGCTGACGGCGCTTTGCCTGCTGCTGAAGACGGAGTTCCCCTGGCTGGTCACTTTCCCCAAGGAATGGACGCTGCCGCTGGCGGCTCAAGTCAACGCGGTGACCGACGCCGTCGTTGCCGTTGTCCAGCCGGCGTTTCGGGCGCTGTCGGCCTTGCTCGACGCGCCGATGCGCGGCGCGCGGCTGGCGCTCGCCTGGCTGCCCTGGCCGGCGGTGATGCTTGGCGTGGCGGCTCTTGCCTTGAAGTCGAGCGGCGGCCGGCTGGCGATCTTCGCCCTGCTCGCGCTCGCCTATATCCTGCTCGCCGGCTACTGGCCGCAAAGCATGAACACGCTTGCCCTCGTGCTGCTGGCGGTGCCGATCTCGACCGTGCTCGGCTTTCTGCTCGGCGTCCTTGGCTATGCCCGTCCGCGGCTGCGCCCGGTGCTGCTCGGCGCGCTCGACCTGATGCAGACCGTGCCGGCCTTCGCCTATCTCATTCCGCTGCTGCTTCTGTTCGGCTTCGGGCCGGTCGTCGGGCTGATCGCCTCCGCGATCTATGCGACGCCGCCGATGGTGCGCAACACCATGCTCGGCCTCGACCGTGTGCCGGCGGCGATCAGCGAGGCCGGGCTGATGAGCGGCTGTACCCGCCGCCAGCAATTCTGGCAGGTCGAGGTGCCGACGGCGCTGCCGCAGCTTCTCGTCGGCTTCAACCAGACGACGATGGCAGCGCTGTCGATGGTGATCGTGGCCGCCATCATCGGCGGCTTCGAGGACATCGGCTGGGAGGTGCTGTCCTCTATGCGCAAGGCCGAGTTCGGCCAGAGCATCCTCTCTGGCCTGGTCATCGCGCTGCTTGCCATCCTCATAGACCGGCTCACCATCGGCTTTGCCAGGAAGCCGGAGACCGGGCCGACACGCGCCATGCAGTGGTTGACGCCACGCTGGCTGGCGTTGTCGCTGGTGGCGGCGCTTGCCGGCGCCGTCGTCATCCGCCTTGCCGCGCCGGCTGCAACGCTGCTGCCGGAAACCGGGCTGCGCATGGAGATGGGCGCCGTCAATCAATGGCTGCTTGGGCTCGTGCGCGACTATGCCTGGTTCTTTGACGGCATCCGCAACGCGGTCCTCTATTGCCTGCTGCTGCCGATGCGGGTTGGCATTTCCGGGGCTGCCACGCCGGCCATCTGGGGCTTTTCACTGCCGCCGTCGGCATTGGCCGTTTATGTCGTCCTGGTGCTGTCCTCGGCCGTGCTGGCGATGCGCCGTTTCGGCTGGCGGGCGGCGGTCGCCGTGCTGGCGGCCGGCCTCGTTCTCTACACCGGTTTCCTCGGCCTGCCCTGGCCGGTCTTCATCCTCGCCGTTGCACTGCTTGCCGGGCAGGTGGCAGGTTTGCGGCTCGGTCTCTTCGCGCTCGCCGGCTTCGCGCTGATCCTCGTCAACGGGCTATGGCCGCAACTCGTGCAGTCGCTCTATCTCTGCACCCTGGCGGTGCTGCTCTGCCTGCTTGTCGGCGGCGCGCTGGGGACGTGGGCGGCGCATAGCGACCGCGTCTCGCGCATCCTGAAGCCGATCTGCGACGCGCTGCAAACCATGCCGCAATTCGTCTTCCTCATCCCGGCGCTGATGTTCTTCAAGGTCGGCGAGTTCACGGCGCTGATCGCCATCATGCTTTATGCCATCGTCCCGCCGATCCGCTATGTCGAGCATGGGCTTAGACATGTGCGCGCCGACGTGGTCGAAGCGGTCGAGCAGATGGGCGCGACGCCGATGCAGACGCTGCTGCAGGCAAAGCTGCCGCTCGCTTTGCCGGTTGTCATGCTGGGCCTCAACCAGACCATCATGGCGGCGCTGTCGATGCTCGCGATCGCAGCCCTTGTCGGCACCCGCGATCTCGGGCAGGCGGTCTATGTCGCGCTCGGCAAGGCCGATGCCGGCATGGGCCTGATCGCCGGCCTGTCGATCGCCTTCCTCGCCATCCTGGCCGACCGCCTCATTCAGGCAGCCGTCGCCCGATCGACCGCGGCCTGAGCTGAGGCCGCGGCGCCGCCGCCGCATTCCGGCCTTTTCGCTATGCAACAAGCCTCCGATGACCCCTTTTGCCCGTGACAAGATTTCCGGTTGAGCCGCCGGCTAGACGGCGATAGGTTATGCTGCAGTGCACAATGGGTTGCGGCGGCATCCAAGGCTCAACGGACAAAATCCGGTATGAAGATTCCGAAATCCATTCTGATCGATCCGGAGGCAAACAGGGCCTACGGCGCCTTTGCCGTGGTGGTGTCTGTCCTTGCCTTCGCCTATTCCAGCAATTTCGGCCAGATCCTGATCCTGGCCTATTACGCGGTCTGGCTGCCGCTGCTCTTCGTCGACTACAGGCGCTTCACCTGGAAGCTCTCGAACGCCTGGCTGCCGATACTCTTCGCGGCCTATGTCTGCCTGTCGGTCTTCTGGTCGCAGGCTGCCGGCACCAGCGCGCGTGCGGCGGTGCAATATTCCTCGCACATCGTCTGCGCCTATATCGCGGCGCGCACCATCAGCGTCCGGACGCTGGTGCTGGGCTCGTTGATCGGCATCTTTTTCGTCCTGCTCTACTCACTGAAAGTCAACGCTTACGCGCTCGACATCATCGACGGTACCTTCAATTTCGTCGGCGCTTTCACCTCCAAGAACCTGGTCGGTTTCTTTTCGTCGCTGGGAATCTTTTTGTCCTTCGTCTTCCTGATGTTTTACCGGCGCAACTGGCTGAGCTTTTTCTGGACCGCGCCGATCATCCTGATGTCGGCATACATGCTGGCGATCTGCCATTCGGCGACGTCCGTCGCCTCGCTGCCGGCGGTGCTCGGCATCGTCATCTTGCTCACCATGAGCAGGGTCCTGTCGCGGCGCTACCGCCGCGTGCTGTTCGTGGTCGGCGGCGGCGCGCTGGTGGGCGGCGTGGTGGCCGCGCTGAACCTTGGCCTGCTGGACGTCGTGCTCGGCATCTTCGGCAAGGATTCGACGCTGACCGGCCGGACCTATCTCTGGCAGCAGGGCTGGGAGGCAGCGCAGCTGCATCCGCTGCTCGGCTACGGCTATGCCGCCTACTGGGTGCAAGGCTTCGCCGATCCGGAACGGCTGTGGGCGGAGTTCTACATCACGACCCGCACCGGCTTCCACTTCCACAACACCTATATCGAGACCCTGGTCGAGATCGGCTTTATCGGCGTCACAATGCTGGCGCTGGTCATCCTGCGCGCCTTCTACGGCCACATATCGAAGGTGGTGTTCGGTGACTGGAACGCCGATTCGGTGGTGCTCGCCGGCGTCGTCGGGCTGATGCTGATCCGCTCTTTCTTCGAGGTCGAGATCCTCGGCCCGTACTTCATGGCCTCCTTCATCGTCTATTTCGGCCTGTTCAAGCTGAGCCCGATGCCGGTTGCCCGGCGACGGCGGGTCGTCATCCCGGTCGAGGACCAGAAGCCCGCCAACGGCCGCGTCCCCGCTCCGGTCTGATCGGCTGGGGCAATGCCAGCAAGGCGCGGAGCGGTTTCCGCTCCGAAACTGTACATGGAAATGTCCGAGATCCTACGCCACGGCCCGCGAGCGCTGCATCTGCCGCTGCAGGAAGCGGCGCAGCGGCTCGTCATAGATTCGGGTGGCGATGTCGGCGATGACGATGACCGCAACGGCCATCAGGATGCCGAACCAGGGATGGTGCGCGAACGGGTCGACCGACACCGCCTTGCCGGCTCCGGCGATGATCATCAGCATCGGCGTGTGGATGATGTAGATCGGGTAGGAGATCCGCCCCAGCCAGCCATAGAGGCCCGCCAGCCGCGGAGCGGTCGGCGCCACGGCGCCGGTCACCACCATGATCGGGAAGACGATGGCGATGCAGGCGAGATCATAGGCGACGCGTACACCGCCCGCCGGTGCAATCGCAAAGACGATCAGCGTGAGCAGGATCGCGGCCTCGACCCACCAGCCGCGCCGCAGGAAGCCGAGGCCGTCGTGGTAGCGGGCCATCGACCGGCATAGCAGCACGCCGAGGAAGAAGGAGAACGACACGCGCGGCAGCCCGCTGACGATGGTCTTGCCGGTCATGCCGAAATCGAGAGTGCCGGCGATCACCGAGGCGACGATCAGCAGCACGAGGCTGACGGCGATCAGCGCCGTCAGCACGCGTCTCGACAGCAGGAAGAAGAGGGCGGCATAGGCGATGTTGACGATCAGCTCGAAGAACAGCGACCACGAGGCGGGATTGAGCGGAAAGATCGTGTGGTAGGCCTCGCCGACCAACGGAATGAAGAACATGCCTGTGGTGAGCTGCGTGCCGATCTCCGTCAACGGCATGTAATCCGCCGGCATCAGCCCGTTCTTGACCAGCAGGTAGAAGAAGCCGAGCAGCGTGCCGGCGAGGTAGAGCGGATAGAGGCGTATCAGGCGGATGGCCACGAACGTGCCGAAACCCATGCCGTTCTCGATCTTGCGGTCATAGGCATGCGCGATGACGAAGCCGCTGAGCAGGAAGAACAGGTCGACCGCGAGATAGCTCGACGGCAGCACCTTGCCGTCGGCCAGGAACGGCGAGAAGTGGTAGAGCATCACGCTGATCGCCGCCACGCCGCGGATGGCGTCGAGGTTGAGATAGACGTGACGCGGAGCGGCGGGTTGCATTCTATGCCTTCAAGCGGTCCAAACAGATCGCTCGCCCGCGCCTTTGCGCGAACGAGCCTGACGTGTTCCTCCCGCCTCCGTGCCGGGCCGCTGAAGCGAGGCCCGAGCTGGTGGCGCTATTGGCTGGCCGTCGGCGACAGCTTGACCTTGATCACGTCGCCCGGCAGCACCGGCGTGTCTTCCTTGGCGTCGACCTCGCTGGTCTTGCCGTCGGCGACGCGCACCAGCGAATAAAGCAGGGTTGGTGCCTCGCTGCCGGTCATGGCAGCCATCGTCGCCGGATCCGACGCCTGCGCGATCAGGCCCTTCTGCATGGCTGTCCTCAGCGTCGCCTCGTTGAGGTCGGCTTCGGCCTGCTGCCGGCTGGCGGCCAGGTTGGAGTTGAGCGTGTTGCGGGCATCGATGGCGTCCTGCTCGGCCTTGCTGATCGACTGCTTGGCGGTGAGGACCGCTGTTTCATAATCCAGGATCTTGCCCTGCAGGTCGGCCACCGACTGTTTCGAATCGAGCAGCCGCGCATTGGCGACCAGGCCCTTCTGCGCCAGCGGACCGATGCTGGTCAGCTGCTGCTGCGCCAGGTCCACCTGCTGCTGCTGGTTGGCAATCTTCTTCTCAAGCGATTCGATTTCGCCCTGCAGAACCCCTTTCAGGTCGTCGAGCGCATCGAGCTTCAGCTTCAGCGCCTTCTGGTCGGCCGTAAGGATCTGCATTTCGTCGGCGACGATCGCCTGCACTCTCGGATCGCCCTCGACCTCCTTCGGCACGTCGAAGCTCGGCTTGCCGGCGAGATCTGCATCGATGCGGGCGCGCTTGATGATCAGCCGCAGCCGCTGGTCGTCGTAGATATCGAAACTACCCTTGGCGGTGACCAGGTCCTTGCCGAGTTGAGGGCCGTAATCGGCGCTGCGCCGGATGCCGCCGGCGATGCTCAGCGCCTTCAGCACCGTCAGGTCGGGCACATAGGGAAACTGGCCGGGATTCTGCACTTCGCCAGAAATATAGAACGGCCGGAACTGCGCCATTTCGACCGAGGCTTCAGGCTTGTCGGGCAGAGCCAGCTTCCGCTGCAGCGCAAGCCCGATCGCCGTCGCGACCTCCGACGTCGTCTTGCCGGCCGCCTGCATCTCGCCCACGAAAGGCACCGAGAGCGTCCCGGCGGGGCCGACCGAATAGTCGCCGTTGATCGCCGACCAGTCGCGGAACGTGCCGTCGACCGTCTGCCATTCGGCGACGCGGATGTTGAGCTTGTCCTGTGGACCGAGACGATAGTCCTCGGCCGCCGCCATCTGCGGCGTCAACAGAGATATCACAAGCGCCGCGGCCGCGAATCGGCCGGGCGCCCTGGAAAGAAGACTGCTGGCGAAAGACAGTCCGAACGGGTGTTTTTTCAAATGAACGTTTCCGATCCGCTTTGGCCCCATCCGCCCGATGAGATCACTGCCGGATGCCTGCCCCGCGTTCAGCGCGGCAGGCCCGTCGGTCAATAGCTGCCGCGCGACATCCACACGGCAGGCACGGTCTTGACGATGATGCGAATGTCCTCGACCATCGACCAGTTCTCGACATAGTGGCGATCGAAGGCGACGCGCGTGTCGTAGGACACGTCATTGCGTCCGCTCACCTGCCACAGCCCGGTAAGGCCGGGGCGCGACTTCAGATAGTAGACGGCGGCGCTGCCGTAGATCTCGAGCTCGTCGCGAACGACCGGGCGCGGCCCGACAAGGCTCATGTCGCCCTGCAGGATGTTGATGATCTGCGGCAGCTCGTCGAGGCTGAGCTTGCGCAGCACCTGGCCGACACGCGTCACACGCGGATCGTTCTTCAGCTTGCGCGTCGCCAGCCATTCGGCATTGGCGTCCGGATTGGCGGCCAGATGCGCCGCGAGCACCTTCTCGCCATCCTGGACCATGGTGCGGAATTTGAGGCAGGCGAAAATCCTTCCGCCGCGACCGATTCGCTTGTGGCCATAGAAGATCGGCCCGCGGTCGGAAAGCTTGACCAGCAGGGCGACCATCAGGAAGAGCGGGCTGAGCAGAACCAGACCGGCGAGCGAACCGACGATATCGAAACTGCGTTTGAGCAGACCGCCGATGGGGGGTGGAAAATCAATGCCAGCCTGCGAAAAACCCGCATTAGCCGGCTTGGCGACGTCCCTCATGCAAAAGCTCCATACGTTGAACGGATGGTTTACGGCACGATACCAAAAAAATGTTGCAGCGCAACACACAATTTCCCATCCGCATGAAATGTTCACGTCATGAATTGACTAAATAATAAACCTGCCCTGCACAAATTTTGGCCTTTGTGGCATGTTTATGACAAGGTGAGGGAAAATCAGGGAAATGTAGTGCGCCATTTGGGCCGTTTTTGGACAGCTCATTCTTTGCTGCAGACGATTGGTGGTTGCAGGCTGGCCGAATCACTCGCGGGGGTAAGTTCTTAGCGTAAAATACTAATTAATATTTTGAGTTTTACTATGGTTGGTTTAGCTATCTTGAATATGTGGTGGCGCCGGAATGTGCGTCGCAGCATGGCAGAGTCGATCCCGCAAAACCGTTGGAAATCACTTGCACCTGGCCTTGCTGCAAAGGCCTTGCCTTAATAGAGTCGCAAACTGTTTCTGTCATAGTTTGGATGGGTCAGGAAGGCCGGAAGCAACCGGTCGAATTGGGCAGCCAGAAATAGCTCTTTGGCGCAACGGGGAGTCACGCGGGTGGGTAAGTCACAGCTTTTGCATGCTTGTGTCGGTTGACGGGCCGACGAGCATGTCTTTACCAAAATTCATCGTCGGGATGATATTCGCGCTCGCGATCGTGGTCGGCTGGTCTTACTTCGACGGCACATCGCTTGGCACCATCATCATGCGTGGCGTCATTTGCGCCGTGGTCATTCAGGTGGGTTATTTCCTTCTGGTCTACGTCATGATTGCCAGGAGCGGGCCGGTGCCCGCCGATAAGAGCCGAGAGGCCGACCGCGGCATCAAGGTGGCCAAGCGCGAAAAGCTAAGCGCCAGGCGCGGCAGTCTCCGCTGATCGTTCGGCCGGCGCCGGGAGCGGCGCACTGTCGGCCAATGCCTTGTCGGCCAGCGGCGCGGTTTCCCGTTCGGCTTGCTCACCGGAGAGCATCCTGGCCAGCCGGCTGCCGGACTTCGCCTTCAGCCTTTGATATTGCCCGGCTTCCACGATACGTCCGTTCTCGATGGCCACGACCCAGTCGGCGAAAGCGATCATCGACGGCCGGTGCGCGATGGTCAGGATCGTCATCTGGCCGCGCAGGTCTTCGATCGATTGAGCGATCAGCGACTGATTCTGCCAGTCGAGCGCGCTCGTCGCCTCGTCGAGGATGAGCAGCAAGGGTTTGCGCAACAGCGCCCGCGCCAGCGCGATGCGCTGGCGTTCGCCGCCCGAGAGGCGGACGCCGCGATCGCCCACCACCGTCTCCAGCCTCCGGTCGAGCCGCTCGACGAAATCGGCCGCATGTGCCTGGCGCAGCGCCGCCCAAAGCTCCTCGTCGCCGGCCTGCGGCGCCGCCAGCCGCAGATTGGCGGCGATCGTGTCGTGCAGCAGGAACACGTCCTGCGGCACATAGGCCACCTGGTCGCGCCAGGCCCTGCGGTTCCTGGCAGTGATCTCGACGCCGTCGGCAAGGATCGTGCCCTCGGTCGGCTCGAGCAGTCCAAGCAGCATGTCGGCGATCGTGCTCTTTCCCGAGCCGGACGGACCGATCAGCGCCGTCACCTTGCCGGCGGGAAGGCTGAAGGTGATGCTTTCGACCACCGGCGTTCCGTCGCCGTCGCCATAGGCAAACGAGACGTCGCGGATGTTGAGGCCGGTGTCGAGCGACAGCCTGGCGCCATGTCCGGCTTCGTCCGGCTCCGTCTCGCGCTCGGCGTCGAAGCGTGCCTTGAGGGCCTGCATGGCGGTATATGCCGGCAGGTTGATCAGCATTTGCTGCGCCTGCACCTGCATATCCATGAAGCGCGGCGCGACCCGCATGAAGACCAAGAGCAGCACGACGATCTCGGCGAGCGACAGGTGGAAGCGCACCAGCGCGATATAGATGAACAGGCTGAGCCCGATGACGCTCGTCACCTGGAACAGCGCTGTGCCGATGGTGCTGTTGCGGACATAGGCGATGTTGTCCGCCTTCATCTTCTCGAGCGTCGCGCGGAGCTGCGTGAAATAGCTCGCCTCGACGTTCAGGCTCTTGGCCACCTTGATGCCGCCAAGGAATTCCGAAACCGTGCGGTACTGGTCCTGGCGGCTGCCGGTCAGCACGCGGCCATAGGCCCTGGCGCGCGCACGGAAGGGCTGCAGTGCGACGAACAAGAGCACGCCGATGAGGATGGCGAAGGACGTCATCACCGGGGAGATGAACAGCGACACCACAAGATAGCCGGCAAGCAGCAACGCCGTCTGGGCGAGCATCAGCAGCGAGAAGGCGGCCGCCTGCACCCGGTCGATGTCGCCGGTCAGCGCATGGTCGAGGTCGGAGCTGCGCATGCGCGTGAAGACGCCCCAGCGCGCCCGGCCGATGCTCTCGAACAGGTTCATGCGCACGCGGTTGACGAAGTCATAGAGCAGCCGCGCCATGTAGAGCGACTTGAAGCGGTTGAAAATCGCCTGCAGCGCCACCAGGGCGACGAGCAGGCACAGCACCGTCGCCAGCGACAGCGTGTCGCCGGGCGCCAGCCAGCGTAAGGCGCCCGGCACCCGCACGGCGAAATCCTGGTCGGCATTGCCGATCAGGTGCAGGAGCGGGATCAGCAGCAGGATCGAGAGACCTTCGGTCAGGCTTCCCAGGATCAGGAAGGCCAGCGCCGTCAGCGTGCGCCGCCCGCCGATATGCGCCATCACGCCGCCGAAGCCGGCGACATCCCGCAAAAGCGACAGGCGAAGTTTTGAGGACCAGGCCATGCCTCTCATCACCTTGTTTGCGCGCTGGCCGCCAGATCGCGCCCGATCAGGTCGACTGCTTCATCGATCCGCTCCAGGGAGGCCGGCACTTCAAGTCGGCAGACACCGATCCGAGCGGCAAGCTGCGCGCATTGACTGAGATGCGTGGACACGAAATCGCCGACCAGCGCCTGCCGGCCAAACCGGGTGACGTAGGAGAACTTGATGATCGCCGGCAGGGCGCCGGCGCCCGGCAGCGGCGTGATCGTCGCCCGCTCGCCGCGCTCCAGCACATAGATCCGGGCTGCCGGCACGGCTTCGCCGGCAAATCCGTCACGCAGACGATGTTGCGCCTTCTCGATCTGCGGATGCACCTGCGGCCGCACCTCCGCTTGGCCTATGCGGATGGCATCGGCGGCGTCCGCCGCAAGCTTGAGCTGCGGAAAACCGGGCAGGATCATCGGCCGGGACGGACTGGACAGGTCGAGCGCCACGACATCATCGGTAAGCAGAAGGTGACCGGCGCGGATCATCGCGCCCGCCATGGTCGACTTGCCGGCGCCCTTGTCGCCCATGAAGATCACGCTTTGGCCGTCCACCGCGACCGCGCTGGCGTGCAGGACGAGCAGGCGGCGCTGATGCAGGGCAAGCGCCAGCACGGGTCCGAGAAGTGGGAAGGCAAGCAGCGGATCGTCGATCCCAGGCGCGGGATCGACATCGATTCGGCCGGCACCGCTGATCCTGAATGTCCCGATCGCCTGCCACGAAAGATATTGATGGCTCTGCTCGAACCGGAAGGCCGTGGCGTTTGGCAATGCGCCCTCCGGAAAATCGATCGGCCCGACAGCAATCTCGATGTCCGGCGTTGCCGGCGCAGTCGGCTCCAGTTCCGGTAGAGCCACTTCGGACCCGATCGTCAGACCGTACGCCTTATAGAAGCGACGGACGCGTCCGTTTCGAGCGGCCGCTTCGGGCCTTGTGGCAAGAGAAACGGCCCGAGGGTTCATGCAGGGCTTCCATCGTGCTGGACCTGCCGTAGCCACAGCGACAGCGAGGCCGAACGCCAGATATGTTGGACATCGGGCAGCGTCGCCTGCTCGGGCTCCCGAAGCATGCGGGCATAGGCGGCGTTCACTTCGGGCAAATTGACATAGGGGGCGATCAAGTCGCTGTCCGACACCAGCAGCCGGTCCAGGAGATCGCGATGATTGACGATCATGCCTTTGACGAGGTTTGCGGTAAAATCGATCTTGTCGCGCCGCCACTGCACCACGGGCGGCAGAATGCCCTGCATGGCTCGGCGCAGCACAAGGCGGCCGAAGCCGTCCTTGAGCTTTTCCTCACCGGGCAGCGCCAGGCAGAACTCAACGAGCGGCTTGTCCCAGAACGGGTAGCGGGGCTCGATGCCGAAATTGGCGGCGGCCTTGTCAAGAACCTCGAAAGCGTGCGGCACCAACCCGCTGGACAGAAGCCAGCGATGCGTCAGCGCTTCGCTGGCGCTGACGTTGGCTGGCATTTGGCCGGAATGGTGGAACCGGTCGGCAAGGTCGGTGCGCCGGGCGAGGTCGGGATTGACCATGCTGCCCCAGGCGGGGCCGCGCGCCCGTGCGGCGGTCTTCAGCCGCAGCCGGAACAGAAGCCGGTTCATCCGGCTTCTCCATCTGGCGATCCTCCACGCGGGTCCGTAAAGGGTCAGGAAGCTGAAATACAGCGACAGCATGCCCTCGCCATAGGTGTTGGCGGCGCTGTGCAGCTCGCGCCACAGCGCCAGCCATCGACCCGCCTTGGCGAGCTCATGCAGCAGCCCATGCCCGTGCGAAACGACTTCATCGCCGCCATGGCCGTCGAGCAGCACCTTCACCCCTTCGGCTCCCGCGGTCCGGTAGATGCCGCGGGTCAGCGACAGGCCGGGCGCGAGGAAAGTCCCTTCCTGTTCCTCAAGGATGCGTTCGAACTCGGCGAAGGGCGCGTAGTTGCCGATGGAAATCATCGTGCCGTCCAGCCGGTGTTGACCCAGCACCGCATCGATGAACGGCTTCTCGTCCATCGGCGAGCCCCTCTCGAAGACCAGCGAGAAGGTCTTGAGCTTCGGTTTCCGCGCCGCCGCGGCTTGCAGGCCGGCCACGCAGGCGATCGAGGATGAATCGAGGCCGCCGCTCAGCATCGCGCCAATAGCAGGGGTGCCGCGCATCCGGTTTTGCACCGACCGGTAGAAGAGATGCCTGAATTCTTCGGCCGCATCCGCGCGCAGCGGCCTTGGCGAAGGCTCGATGTGCCAGTACTGGCGAAGCGTCACCTGGTTGTCCGTCACCGTCAAGGTATGGCGGGCCGGCAAACGGAAGATCTCGGCATAATGGGTCGACTGTGGATCGTCGGGCAGCCCGGCAAGGAATCCGGAGATCTGATGCTCGCTGACGCGCGTGTTGACACCCTCCAGGGCCAGCAGCGGGCCGATCTCCGAGGCAAACGCGAAGCGCTTGGCGCCCGCGTGGTAGTAGAACGGCTTGATGCCGAAATGGTCGCGCGCGCAAAACAGCGCGCGGCGCTCGGCATCCCAGATCGCGAAGGCGAAATCGCCTTGCAGATAGGTCGGGCAGGCCTCGCCCCATTTGAGATAGGCGCGCATCAGAAGCATCGCGTCGGCGACCGACGGGTCGTGTATGCCGAACTGCACCAAAAGCTCCTCGCGGTTGTCCAGCCGGCAATCCGCCGTGACGGCGAGCTTGCCGCCGGCCATCGTCAGCGGGCCGGGGCCGTCCTCGCCCGTCGTGTCGAGCCAGGCATGGCCAAGCGCCACACTTCTGTCCGTCCACCACGAGCTGCCGTCGCGGCCCCGGTGGCGTATGCGCGCCAGCATCTGCTGGATGTCGGATGCCGCGACGGGTCTGCCGTCTTGCCTCAGCAGAATTCCGGCGACGCCGCTCATGGTCTATTGCCAGTGATCGACGAGACGTGATCGACGAGATGGGTGAAGCCGTGGATCGAGCCGCCGAGCACGATGTGGTTGCCGCTGACCAGCCAGGCATGCGCCTTGAGCTCCGCGCCGGTGTCGCGCCTCACGCCGATGCGGATATTCGAGGCGCTGCCCTGGCGGGCAAGCAGATATTGTCCGGCGAGAGCCTGCGTGAGGCAGCTGGCGCCGGGCACAAACCGTGCGGCAGCGGCGACGCCCCACGCGATGCGCCGCAGGTCGGCGATATCAGCGTCATCGCTCGCCTCCAGCCGGGTCACCAGAGCGCGCACGCGGTCACAAGAGAGAAGTGTCAGCCCCAGCCGCACCGCGCTGACCACTGCCAGACAGCGCGCCAGAAGCAGCATCTCCGGGCCGCTGAGAGAAAGGACCCTAGGCCAGTTCCTCATGATGGAGCCTCGCAAGCCCGGCTTCGATCAGCCCCTTGAGCAAGCCCTCGGCATCGGCCTTGCAGCGCTCGGCATCAACATCATAGCGCGCAAGCATGGCGCTTCTTATGTCGAGGATCGATCGCGGCTCCTGGATCAGCTCCCAGATGTAGGCGCCGACGCCGTTCAGGCTGTAGTAGATGTTGGATTTGAGATGGAGCAGCGCCAGTCCGTTGCCGAATTCGCAAGCCACGGCATCGCCGGTTGCGACCACACGGTCGTGGTCGGATGGGTTCCAGTTCATCCTAAAACCTCATTGTTGAACGCCACGCGTCTTCAATCCTGACCCGGATCGGTTGCCTGCGATCGCCGGACAGGAAGCCGGGGAACTGGGTCCCCCGGCCCATCTGCTTATGTTTAAAAAGGGGCGTCCGGAGCCCCAACTCCGACTTGCCGGACGCCTTGACCTCAGGAGAAGGTAAGCTGGTCGAACGGCGTGTTCGCGGGAAATGCCGCGTCCAGCGCCGTCGTGCCGGCGCCGCCCTGCGTGATCGTTTCGATCGAACCGTGAACCGTCAGGCTGGGGGTCTCGTATTCATGCTTTTCAACATTCTGTTCCATTCTACTCTCCAAGATTAAGACTGGAAGCGGCTTCAAAATGCCGCCAGCATATTTGCCATGCTGCGTTGCAATTGCTGCATGGCAACATCTATGAGTCAAGTCTGATTTACCCTGCGGTAATCAATTCATGGTTGTGGACGGCTTTCGCGGCGGGCGAACCGTGAGCATTTCGGTCCAGGTCGCGCCTCGCGCGGGAATTCAGTTTGGAATATTTGCCGCTTAAATAAGCATATGATTTGATTGCAATAATCTATTTGACATCAACGGAGGTTTCGTAGTCGCGAGGGAATTGCTGCAAAAAGCTGCCGTTGCCACTGCAGTATCTGGACCGCCTGCGCTGTCTTCAAAAGTGATCGGCTGCAGGGCGCAATGAACGCTTTGGTTGCAGGCAAGAAGCCTGGGGAAGGAATGGGCTGGACGGTCGCAGAGATTTTGGCGATGCTTTTCTTCGCAGTTGCAGTATAACAGCCGCGGGCGGTTTTTTACGGAGAACGACATCGGGCATGGCCGTGCAGGATGCTTCCTATGACAGGCTGCGTGCGGCCGGCTGCGCCGACGAAGTCGCCTATGTGCAGGCCTGTCTGCGGCTGTTCTTCAGTCCGGCCGCGAGTGCGGCCGACTATGGCGATATGCCGGCTCCGGCAATCTCCGTGGCCAACGTCGCCGACATTGCCAGGTTGAACAAGGTCGCGGTCTTCGTGCTCAAGGCTCTGGCGCACGGGGCGACCGGCGCCGCGCCCCCTGGATTGTCCGCATGGCTCGATGGCTATCGGCGGCGCACCATGGCCATGAACGCCGGCTGCATCGGCGATTCGCTCGCCATCCATCAGGTGCTCCGGAGCAGGCAGATCGACTTCGTCTTCCTGAAGGGGCCACTGCAACAGCAATTGCTCTATGGCGATCATTTCATGAAGCCGTCCGGCGATGTCGACATACTGGTTTCGCCGGCGGGCTTTGCCGCCGCTCGCGAGGCCCTGTGTTCGGTCGGCTACGAGGTGGCAGGCAAGTCGCGCTCGGTCTGGTGGGTGCGCTTCCTCGGCGAGCAGCATATGGTGCGCGACGACGGGGTTCGGGCTGCCACGGTCGATCTCCACCATCGGCTGCAGCAACCGGGTTCGCCGAGCCCGCGCGACATCGACGGCTTCCTGCGCCGCAAGCGCGAGGTCGAGGTTGCCGGAACCGCCATGCCGCTGATTTCGGCGTCCGACATGTTGCTCTTGTCCTGCATCAGCGTCGCCAAGGCCTTCTTCAACCGCGAACCGTGCGCCGGCTATGTCTGCGACGTCAGAGCCGCGGCCAACCGGCTGAGCGAAGCCGAGCAGCAGAAGGTGCTCGACCACGCCGCCGAGCAGGGCCTGGCGGATACGCTGCTGCTCGGTCTGCGCGCAGCCGATGTCCTGCTTGGCGGCACCGCCACGCTGCTTTCGGATCGCGCCACCCGCATCCTGGCGCGCATCGAAAACGCCGATCTCTTCCACATGGTGATCGCGCCCTGGCTGTCGTCGTTGCGCTGGCCGCAGCGGCGGGCGGTGCTGTGGGAACTTTGCGGCCGCGAGCCGGTGCGCTATCTGGCCGAGGCCGGCTGGGCGGCCTCGGCCGATCTCAGCCGGCGTATTTTCGAGCGGCCGGCCGGCGTCGCGCCAGCGCGGGGCAACGGATGAGAACCGGTTCGGCATTCAACATCATGGGCGGGCTGTCACTCATGCAATCGACACTTATGCAATCGAAAGGTGAACCATGTCCGTGACGACCCCCAGGGTCTGCGTCATCATCGCCGCCCGCAACGCGGCGCGGACCATACCGGTCGCCATCGCTTCGGCTTTGCGCGAGGCGGAGGTGGCTGAAGTCGTCGTGGTCGACGACGCCTCCAGCGACGACACCCAACATGTGGCGCGCGGCGCCGACGACGGCAGCGGCAGGCTCAAGGTGATGCGCCTCGACGTCAACCGCGGCCCGTCTTTCGCGCGCAACGCCGCGATCCAGGCATCCGCATCGCCCTTCATCAGCATCCTCGACGCCGACGATTTCTTCCTCGAGGGTCGCTTCCGTCGGCTGTTTGCCAGCACCGACTGGGATTTCGCGGCCGACAACATCATGCTGATCAGGGACGATGCGGCGACCGATCCCACCAAGGTCGCGGCGCCGTCCTTTGCGCCCGAGCCGCAATTCCTCGATTTCGAGCGCTTCGTCGACGGCAACATCTCCCGCCGTCGCGTGCTGCGCGGCGAATTGGGCTTCCTCAAGCCGGTGATCAGCCGGGCCTTCCTCGAACGTCATGGGCTGAGCTATGACGAAAACCTGCGGCTCGGCGAGGATTACGAGCTCTATGCGCGTGCGGTCGCCTGCGGGGCGCGCTTCAAGATCATCAAATCCTGCGGTTACGGCGCGATCGTTCGCGCCGATTCGCTGAGCGGCCGGCACAGGACCCAGGATCTGAAGCGGCTTGCCGATGCCGACCTGGCGCTGCTTGCGCTGGGAAACCTGCCGGAAGGCTCGAGGGCCGCATTGCGGCGCCACGAGCGCCATGTGCGCGACAAATACCGGCTGCGCAATTTCCTCGACGTGAAGGCGGAGCGCGGCCTGGCGTCGGCCGCCGCCTATGCCTTCGCCAGCCAGTCCAATCTGATCCCGATCGTTCGCGGCGTGGCCGCCGACAAGCTGGACGCGCTGTTCCGCCGCGCCGGCATTGCTGCAAAGCAGCAAGTGCCGCCGATGCGCTTCCTGATGTCGGCAACAAGTGTCGCAAAGGAATGATCGGGCAAAGGCGCTGAATCGGGACCATTCCCAAAAAAATCCGCTTTCCGAAACTACGAGGTTGCCTACTTACGCTGAGAATGGCACTCTATGTTGCGGTGCAGCAATTTCGAAAGGCCGATCGGATGGCTTCGATTTTTGGCTTCAGATCCAGGGACCCGGCCCGCGACCGGCAGACCGATCTCCAGCGTTTCGACCGTCTGGCGAAGCTGTTCGACCAGATCGGCGCCGAGATCGAGGCGGAGAAAACCGGGTTGGAGAATCGCTATCGGTCGACGACCGCCAACGCCGCCTTCCTGGTCGAAGCAATGGAGAATGGCTCAGCGTCGACGGATAAGTCGTCGGACGTCAGCGCCATGACCGGTGCGATTCTGAACTACGAGCGGCGCATCGCCGAGCTCGCCCGCCAGAAAGGCTTGATGAAGGAACTGCGTCATTCGCTCGACGCGATTGTCGATGATGGTGACGGTCGATCCGGTTCTCAGGCCGGACATGCGAGGCCTGCGGCAAGAAGCTGATGGCGCAGCGAAAGCGGCGCCGTCATCGGTAGAGACATAAGAGGAGTTCAACGGGCAGAGGATCAGAAGCGGCTCGCCGGAGGCGGGCCAGGAATGACTTTGGGTTGGGGCGGACAACACAAGGTGAGTTTGTTATGAACGCAGAGTCCAATAACACGATAGCCGCGGCGGCTTGCGGCAGGTCGCGCGTGCGCTCGAATGAGCGGCGAAGCCTTTGGCCAAGCCTGGCAGGCGCACTGTTTGCGGTTGCAGCCGCTTTTGCGGCAGCCCCGGCGCATGCCCAGGACATGGAGAGCGCGCCGTCCTTCGTCGACAATTTTTCGAGCTTCGACCGTTCGCGCTGGTACGTCTCCGACGGCTGGAACAACGGCAATCATCAGAATTGCACATGGTCGAAGGATCTGGTCCGGCTTTCCGACGGCGTGCTTTCACTGAGCTTCGAAAAGCGCAAATTGAAGGACCGCGAGTTCGCCTGCGCCGAGATCCAGACCAAGCAGCGCTTCGGCTACGGCGTCTATGAGGCGCGCATGAAGACGGATACCGGCTCCGGCCTCAACGCCGCCTTCTTCACCTATATCGGGCCGCAGGACAAAAAGCCCTGGGACGAGATCGATTTCGAGGTGCTGACCAAGGATCCGTCGAAAGTCCAGGTCAACAGCTACATCCAGGGCAAGCCGAAGAATGGCAAGCTGGTCGATGTCGAGGGTGGCGCCGACAAGGGCTTCAACGACTATGGCTTCGTCTGGGAGAAGGACCGGCTGCGCTGGTATGTCAACGGCAAGCTGGTCAACGAAGTGACCAATCCGGACGAATTGCCGACCAATCCGCAGAAGATCTTCTTCAGCCTGTGGGGCAGCGATAAGCTGACCAACTGGATGGGCGCCTTCGCGGACCCTGGCCGCAAGGTGACCATGCAGGTCAAGCGCATCGCCTTCACCGCTTTGGGTCAGCCGTGCCAATTCCCGGAATCGCTGGCATGCACCATAACCAACAGCAACTAGGCATGATCCCGAACCGAAGGTCCGCGCCAGCGAAAAGAATCGGTTTTTGCTGCGCCGACCTTCGGTTCGGATAAGATCATGCAGAACATCTAGGTCCCGTACAGGGCCTGGGGGACATCTGAACTGGCCGGGCCGTTTTGCGGCCCGGCCTTAAACAGGAATAGAATCAAATGAATTTGACGGTGTTTGGAATTGGCTATGTCGGTCTCGTCCAGGCCGCGGTGCTCGCCGAGGTCGGGCACGAAGTGGTGTGCGTCGACATCGACGAGAAGAAGGTGGAGCGGCTCAATCAAGGCCTCATCCCGATTTTCGAACCCGGGCTGGAAAGCCTCGTCAAGGAAAACCACGCCGCCGGCCGCATCCGCTTCACCACCGACGCGGCCGCTGCGGTCAAACATGGCCAGATCCAGATGATCGCTGTCGGCACGCCGCCCGGCGAGGATGGCTCGGCCGACCTGAAATACGTGCTTGCCGTCGCCGAGGCCATCGGCCGCGAGATGGACGCGCCCAAGATCATCGTCGGCAAATCGACGGTGCCGGTCGGCACTTGCGAGAAGATCAAGGCGAAGGTCGCCGAGACGCTGAAGGTGCGCGGCCGCGAGGACCTGGCCTTCGACGTCGCCTCGAACCCGGAGTTCCTCAAGGAAGGCTCGGCGGTGGCCGATTGCATGAGGCCGGACCGCATCATCGTCGGCACCTCCAGCGAGGACACCGAGGCGGTGATGCGCGAGCTCTACGCTCCGTTCAACCGCAACCACGAGAAGATGATCGTGATGGACGTGCGCAGCGCCGAGTTCACCAAATATGCCGCCAACTGCATGCTGGCGACCAAGATCAGCTTCATGAACGAGATGGCCAATCTCGCCGAACAGTTGGGCGCCGACATCGAGGAGGTGCGCAAGGGCATAGGCAGCGATCCGCGCATCGGCTACCACTTCATCTATCCAGGCCTCGGCTATGGCGGCTCCTGCTTTCCCAAGGATGTGCGCGCGCTGATCAAGACCGCTGAGGGCGTCAAGTTCGACGCCAAGCTGCTGCGCGCCGTGGAGGAGCGCAACAACGCGCAGAAATCGGTGCTGTTCGAGAAGGTCGATCGCTATTTCCAGGGCAATCTCAAGGGCAAGACCTTTGCGCTCTGGGGGCTGGCGTTCAAGCCGAATACCGACGACATGCGCGAGGCGCCTTCGCGCACCCTGATGGAGGCGCTGTGGGCGGCCGGAGCCAAGGTGCAGGCCTACGATCCCGAGGCCATGCAGGAGTGCCAGGCCATTTATGGCCAGCGCGAGGACCTTCTCTTGTGCGGCACCAAGGAAGCCGCCTTGCGCGGCGCCGACGCGCTTTTGATCTGCACGGAATGGAAGAGCTTTAGGGCTCCCTCCTTCGACGCGCTCAAGGACGCGCTGACCACGCCGGTCATCTTCGACGGCCGCAACCTCTACGACCCGAAGGTCATCGCGCGCTACGGCATCGAATACCACTCGATCGGCAGGATGGCGGCATGACGGTGTCCGCGGTGAGCTTCCCGCCAAACGGTTCCGGCGAACGACAACGGAGCCTGATGATGATCGCGCGCGTTTCGGGAAAGGGTTCGATCTGATGGCGCTGGACGTTCAGCCCGAGCAAATCGCCAACGAGCATTTCGATCTCGTCGTCATCGGTTCCGGTTTCGGTTCAGCCTTTTTCCTGCATGAGTTCTTGAAGCGGCGCAAAGCCCGCGTCCTGGTGCTGGAATGGGGCCGCCACAACACCCACGAATGGCAGCTCAGCCAGAACGCCAACACCGACATAGACGACGAAAGCACCTACAAGACCGACAACGCCGACAAGCCGTGGAACTACACGATCGGCCTCGGCGGCGGCACCAACTGCTGGTTCGCGCAGACGCCGCGCTTCCATCCCAACGACTTCAAGCTGAAAAGCACCTACGGCGTCGGCAACGACTGGCCGATCAGCTATGACGAACTGGAGCCGTTCTACTGCGACGCCGAGGAGGTCATGTCGATCTCCGGCGATCCCGACATGGCCCGCATGCTGCCGCGCTCGCGGCCGTTCCCGCAGCCGCCGCACCGCATGTCGACGCCGGACCGGATGATGAAGGCGGCGCAGCCGGAGCAGCATTTCGTCATGCCGACCGCCCGCGCCCGTGTGGCGACGGCGCAGCGTGGCTCGTGCTGCGCCAATCTCAGGTGCTGGCTGTGCCCGGCGGACGCCAAGTTCACCGTCAACAACGGTTTGATGCATGTCTTCGAGCATCCAGACGTGTCTGTGTGCCTCGGCGCGGAAGTGCGCCGGCTCGACCATGCCGGCGGCTCGGTCCGTTCGGTCACGTTCCTGCGCAACGGCAAGGAATACTCGGTCGGCGGCGACCTTATCATCCTCGGCGCCAATGCCATCCAGAGCCCGGCGATCATGCTACGCTCCGGGCTCGGTGGCGAGTTCGTCGGGCTCGGCCTGCACGAATCCTATGGCTGGAACTACGAGGTCTATCTCGACGGCGTCGACAATTTCGACGGCAGCACCATTACCACCGGCCTGAATTTCGGCCTCTATGACGGCCCGCATCGCGCCGAGCACGCGGCGGCGCTGGTCTATTTCGAGAACCGCTGGCAGCACGGCATGCGCGCCGAGAAGGGGCGGCTGCGGCAGGTGCTGCCGCTGGTCATCGTCACCGAAAACCTGCTCGACCCGGAAAACCGGGTGATCCTCGACAAGGACGAGAATGCCTTCGTCAGTTTCAAGGGCGCATCAGACTACGCAACCAAGGGCATGGCCAAGGCACTCGAGAGGCTGCCGTCGCTGCTCAAGCCGCTGCCCGTGGAGCAGATCTTCGATCGCGGCATAAGGCCGACCGAATCGCATGTGCAGGGCACCTTGCGGATGGGAACCGGCCCGGCCGACTCGGTGGTCGATCGCGACATGATCCACCACCAGCTCCGCAATCTCGTCGTTGTCGGCACCAGCACCTATCCGAGCTGTTCCTGCGCCAACCCGAGCCTTACTGCCGCCGCCCTTTCTCTGCGGGCGGCGAGCCGGCTGGCATGAAGGAGGGGCCGATGAAGATCACCCGACGCACCGCACTGGCCGTTGTTGCCGGCGGCATTGCCTCGACCGGCATTGCCGCTGCGGCCGTATCGTCCTTCTCGGATGAGGATCTGGTCCGCGTCACGCTCGAAAAATACTTTGGGCCGCTCAACATGCGCATCGAGCACCTGCAGCAATTCGTGCTCGAATTCCGCAACCGCAACCCGTGGGTATTCCCGAGCGACAAGCTGGCGGCTGCGATGACGCTTCTGGAGACCGTGAAGCTCGACAAGGCGCGCGAATTCCTGCCCAGGCAGAAGCAGCAGGATGTCGGGAATTTCGAGCGCTGGGTCATCGCCGAATTCCACATGCTGACCGATTATGCCTGGCGCAGTTCGCCGAATGATCCGATCCGGTTCACCGGCTGGCATCCATGCACCAATCCCTTTGCCAATCTCGAGCAGCAGAATGCCTGAAGCCGCCCGGCGGACATGCTCGCTGCCGGGCCAAGAAAAAAGTGACAAGGAGCCGAGCCCATGAAAGTTCTTTTCGCAGGCGGTACTGGCTACGCGCCCCAGTTCAGCGGCGGTGTCCAATCGAGCACGCATCACCTGGTCGAGCAGCTGATCGAGCACGGTCACGAGGCTTCGGTGCTCGCCGCTTTGTTCGGCCAGGGCATGTTCGGCTACAAGGCGCGCGCCAAGATGAAGCTCCTCGGCCAGCCCGCCGTGATCGACAGCTTTCCGGGCTATCCGGTGGTGCGTGCCTGGTTCCCTTGGGAGGCGGCGGCTTTCGCCGTCAAGAAGATGCGACCTGACGTTGCCGTCGTGCAGTGCCACAACTCCGTTCCGCTCGGCAAGGCACTGCAGGCCGAGGGTGTGCCTCTGGTCGTTTATCTGAGGAATGTCGAATTCCATGAATTGGGAGGCGACCTGCGCGAGCTCGATGCGGCGCGCTACATCGCCAACTCCGAATTCACGGCACGCACCTACAAGCGGGAGTTCGGTATCGATTCAACCGTCATCCCGCCGACCATCAACCCGGCCACCTATAGCACGCCGACGACCGGCGAATTCGTAACCTTCATCAACCCTTACGAGGAAAAGGGCTTTGACCTGGCGGTGCGCATTGCCGCCGCGTGCCCGGAAATCCCCTTCCTGTTCGTCGAGAGCTGGAAGCTCGAGGACGACCATCGCACCCAAATCGAACGGACCATCGCGCCATTTTCCAACATCAGGCTGGAAAACCGCACCAGCGACATGAAGACCGTCTATGGCCGCACGAAGATCCTGCTTGCGCCAAGCAAATGGGAAGAGGCCTGGGGCCGCGTCGCCTCGGAAGCCCATTGCAGCGGCATTCCGGTCGTTGGTTCCCGGCGCGGCGGCCTGCCCGAGGCGATCGGCGCGGGCGGCGTGGTGGTGGATTATGACGCGCCGCTCGAGGACTGGGTCGGCGCGGTCAGGCGGCTGTGGAATGACCGTCAGCAGTATGAACGGCTGTCGGAGGCGGCGCTCGCCTTCTCGCAGCGCCCGGAAGTCGATCCCGACCGCCAGTTCGCCACTTTCTTCGGCCTGCTCGAGAGGGCGGCGCAGCAGCGCTCCAGGCGCGCTGCTTAGAGCAACCGCGTAGAGAGGCCGCGTAAGATTTTACTTACGCAGGCCTTTTGACCCGGCTCTTCAGCATCTCGTAGGCGCGTTCGCCAAGCAGGGCGCGCGCCGCCATCTTGATAGCTTTCTTCCGCCCATCGGGTGAATTGACCTGCCTAAGCCGCGCCGGCAGGTTGCGGGCCGCTTGTTCCAGCGCCGGCAGGGAAAGCGCGTCGGGAAAGCTCACGATGTTGGTTTCGACGCACAGCACCGGCTTGCCCGACAGCTTGGCGATCTTGAGCGCCTGCTCGTGTTCGCTCTCGATGAACAGTATGGCGTCCGACTTGCGGTAGAACTCGGCCTTGAAGCTGCCATGCGCGCCGAGTCGCTGCCGCTCGGCCTTGCTCGGCAGGTCGAGCATGATCAAATGGTCGTATTTGATCTCGTGCTTGGCGAGCCATGCCTCGGTCAGCTTGCGGTATTTTTCCAGCCGGCTCGTCACCAGCCAGCCGATCTTGCGCGTCGGCCCGAGCAACGGTCGCGCTTCGGCGAGGAATTTTTCGTAGGCCGGCCCGTCGTCATTCTCTTCCTCGGTCGGGTCGAGGCAAAGCACGCCGTCGATGTCGACGCAGCACTGCTCGAGGAAGATATGGTGCATGAAGTTCCACTGGAACATCCTGGGATGCGGCACGACCTCGAAGACGATGTCGGTCTCCTTGTGCTCCGACAGGAGGCCGAACACCGCCGCGAAGACGAAATCGCCCTTTATTCCGGCGGCCTCGATCTTGTTGCGCGCGTCACGCATGGCATTGCCGCCGCTGACGCTGTCGTCGATCACCAGGATCTTGCGCATTTCGGAATGCTGCCGGTCGAGCGCGGCGCGCCGCTTGGTGATTCCCGATGTGTAGATCCTGCCGGCAAGGAAGCTGTCGAGATCGGTCATCGGGATGTTCGCCGTCAGGCTGACCAGCGTCGCGGCGAGGACGCCGCTTCTCGGCACGCCGACCACCAGGTCGATGTCGCGCGGCAGCCGGTGCAGATTCCGCATGATCGCGTCGTTCATGTCTGAAATCGATCGGTAATTCATGCTGTTGCCTTACCCTCAAGTCAGCGGTTTTGCCGGTTCTCCGGCTGCGACCGAAACGCAGTTGCGGTTGCGTCGAGCTATTTCGCCTCGCTGGGTGCCGGCGAGAACCCGCGCGCCGGGATCAGCCGCAAGGCCTCCCGAAGCGCCTCGCGGCCGGCGCCGAAGGCGAGCGCGACGATGATGGTGACGACATAGGAAAGCGCAGCGCCGCCTGCGAGCGCGATGACGGGCTGCGCAGGCAGCATCGGCTTGGCAAGCCAGACCAGCGCCAGCGCCAGATGCGCGCCGAGCACGAACGGGGTCGCCGCGTAGAGCACATCGCTCGCGCGCAACGGTCCGGCCTTGCCGACATAGAGCCAAAGGAAAGGCGTCCGCAGATATTCGCTGACCGCATAGGCGACGGCGACGCCGAGAGCGCCGTAGGGAAGGCCGACGGCAAACGCCATCACCGAGGTTATGGCCGTGACAATGCCCCAGCGCATGAAATCGCCCGAGCGGCCCTGGCTGACGAACAGCCATCCGGCCGGATTGTTGAGCGGCTGCAGCAGGCCGGCGAAACCCAGCGCCAGGAAGATGTTGGCGCTCTCCCGCCACTGCTGGCCGAGCACGAAGGGGATGAGCGTGTCGGACATGGCGGTGGCGAAGGCGACACCCGGCAGCGCCACCAGGAGGATCAGCGGCATGACGCGCAGATAGGCGCTGCGGTAGCGGTCCGGCTCGTCCTTCAGCCGCGACAGCGCCGGCACCATCACCTTCGACAGCGGATTGGTGATCTGGCTGAGCGGGAACAGCAGCAGCTTGTAGGCGCGGTCGTAGAGGCCGAGCTGCGCCTCGCCCCAGTATTTGCCGATCAGGACGTTGTCGAGGTTGCGGGCGAAGAAATTGGCGAAGTTGAAGCCGGTGATGCCGGCGCCGAAATGGATCAGCTGGCTGATGCCTTCGACCTTGCGCGGCAGCCCGGGGCGCCAGCGCGAGGACACCCAGTAGCAAAGCGTCGGCAGCACGGCGCCGGTCAGCGTGCCGGCAAAAAGCGCCCAGTAGGAGCGGTCGATGAAGGTCCAGGCGATCGAGACGACGAGGCCGGAAACGGCGCTGGCGACATCGATGATGGCGAGCCGGGTGAACTCCATGCGGCGCGTCAGCAGCGCCAGATGCTGGGCGCCGAGGCCGTAGGCCATGATCTGCAGGCCGAACGCGGCGACCAGCCCTGTCACGCGCGGCTCGCCGTAGAAGGCGGCCACCAGCGGGGCCGCCGCGGCAAGCACGCAGGCGAGGATCGCGCTCACCGCCGTGTTGATCCAGAAGAGGTAGTTGACCTCCTCGTGCCGGATGCCGGTTTTCTGGATCGTCGCCTGGGTCAGGCCGAAGTCCTGGAACAGCGCGATGAAGGCGAGCACCGGCGCGCACATAGCCACAACGCCGAAATCCTGCGGCGACAGCAGCCGCGACAGCACGATGACGGAGACGATCTGGGTGGCGACCCGCACGCCCTGCGCCATCGCGGTAACGACGGCGCCGCGCCCGACCGATCTGCGCAGTGAGCCCTCGGGCGGATCGAATGCACTGGTTTCCAAATTCAGGATCCCTGATTTTGCACCGGTCCGACACTGTCGTAACCGGCGCCCGCCGCCGGACACAAACTACCGCAAGAGGTTTTTGCAGTGCAACAAAAAATGTGGGGTGTTTGCTTCGTCGCACCAAAAATGTTGCGATGCAGCAAAACCTGTACTAGCATTCTTTTGGGTGGCGGGCCCAACAGCGGTCGAATTTCATGCTGCATGTCTTGTACCTTGTGCATGACGTCTCCGACCCGGCGGTACGCCGGAGGGTCAAAATGCTCAGGGCAGGCGGCGCCAGGATCACCCTGGCGGGCTTCCGCCGCACCTCCCGTCCGATCGCCGAGATCGAAGGTCTCGAGCCGGTCGATCTCGGTCCGACTCGCGACGGCCGATTCGCGCAACGCATCGGCGCGGTGGCCAAGGCCGCGATGTCGATCGGCGCCAAGCTTGGCGTCGTGCCGCGACCCGATCTGATCATCGCGCGGAACCTGGAAATGCTGGCGCTTGCCCGCCGCGCCAAGCAGGTTTTCGGCGCGAGCGTGCCGATCGTCTACGAATGCCTGGACATACACCGGCTGGTGCTGCGCAACGACCTGATCGGCAGGATGCTGCGCGGCGCCGAACGCTATCTCGCGCGCGACGTGAAGCTGCTGGTGACCAGTTCCCCCGCCTTCATCGCCAATTATTTCAAGCCGTTCGGGCAAATCGCCGCACCGGTCGAGCTGATCGAGAACAAGTATTTCGACACCATGCCGGTGCCGGCGGACCATCGGCGCGAAGATGACAGCCCGGTGGCGCCGCCCTGGCGAATCGGCTGGTTCGGCGCGTTGAGATGCCGCCGCTCGCTGGAGCTGCTGGCCGACTTCACCCGTAGCCAGAACGGACGCTTCGAAGTGGTGCTGAGGGGTCGCCCGGCACTGTCTGAATTCCCGGATTTTCATGCCTTCGTCGAAGCCGAGCCGTGGCTGTCCTTTCGCGGTCCCTACCGCAATCCGGAGGACATGGCGGCGATCTACCGGGAGGTGCATTTCTCCTGGGCGATCGATTTTTTCGAGCAAGGCCAGAACTCCGAATGGCTGCTTCCCAACCGCCTCTATGAAGGCTGCCGCTTCGGCGCCGTGCCGGTCTCGATGGCGAGCACCGAAACCGGTCGCTTCCTCAAGCAGCAGGACATCGGCGTGCTTCTAGCCGAAGCCACGCCCGAAGGCCTCGACACCGCGCTCGGCCGGATGGGGCAGGAGCGCTTCGGCAAGCTGAAGTCGCGGGTGCTGGCCCGCAATCCGAGGACCTGGAGCTACGACCGCAGCGATTGCCTGGCCTTCGTCGACAAGCTGCGCCGCCTGACCTCCGTTAGCGGAACCTTCGCGACGGAGGCCTTGGCATAGGATGGCTGAGAATGGACAAAAGCCGATGACGCAGACCACGCCATCGAGCCTCATCGTTGTTCCGTGCCTCAACGAGGCTGCTCATATCGGAGCGCTGCTCGCGCAGTTGCGGCCGACTGCGGCGAAGCTCGGCGCGCGCATCGTTGTCGCCGATGGCGGCAGCACCGATGGCACGCAAGCCATCGTCGAAAAGGTCGCTGCCGAGGACCCGCGGGTCATCCTGCTCGCCAACCCGAAGCGCATCCAGAGCGCCGCAATCAACCTGGCGGTGTCGACATTCGGCGACGCTGCCGACTATCTCATCCGCATCGATGCGCATGGCGGCTATCCGGCCGATTATTGCGACAGGCTGGTCAAGGAAGCGCTTGCCACAGGTGCCGATTCGGTCGTCGTCTCGATGCTGACCAGCGGCACCGGCGCGGTGCAGAAGGCCGTGGCCGCGGCGCAGAATTCCAAGCTCGGCACCGGTGGCTCGAAGCATCGCCACATGTCGGCCGGCGAATGGGTCGATCATGGCCACCATGCATTGATGCGAATCGCCGCCTTCCGCGCGGTCGGCGGCTATGACGAGAGTTTCAGCCACAACGAGGATGCCGAGCTCGATCATCGCCTCCGTCTGGCCGGCTACCGCATCTGGATGAGCGGAAGGACGCAGATGGTCTATTATCCGCGCTCCACGCTGAAGGGGCTGTTTTTCCAGTATCTCGGCTATGGCCGCGGCCGCGCCAAGAACGTGCTGAAGCACCGGATGATGCCGAAGCTGCGGCAGATGATCCCGCTGCTGGTATTCCCGGTGGTGCTGCTGGCCATCTTTGCTCCGGTGTTCGTGCTGGCGGCGGTGCCGTTTCTGACATGGGCGGCGGTTTGTCTCGGTTATGGCGTCGTGACGGCGATCAGCCAGCGCAATCCGGCCATCGCGCTGGCCGGCGTGTCGGCTATGGTCATGCATTTGGGCTGGTCCATGGGCTTCTGGCTGCAGCTCCTCGGCCCGAAGCCGGCGCGCGAGGTGGCATGATGGCAGGTCGCTCCATCGACATCTGCATCTGCACCTTCCGCCGGCCGGAGCTTGCCGACACGCTGCGCTCCGTCGCCGCGCTGGAGAAGCCTGCCGGCTTCGAAATCGGCGTCGTCGTCGCCGACAATGACGACCAGCCGACGGCGCAGAAGCTGGTGAAGGCGCTGGCGCAGGAGTTGAGGCTGCCGGTCCGCTATCGCCACGCGCCGGCGCGCAACATCTCGATCGCCCGCAATGCCTGCCTCGATGCCAGCGTGTCGGACCTTGTCGCCTTCATCGACGACGACGAGACGGCTTCGCCGGGCTGGCTCGTCGAGCTCGTCGCGACCATGGAGGCGACCGGCGCGATCGCGGTGCTCGGGCCGGTTCGCGCAAGCTATCATCCGGATGCGCCGGGCTGGATGCGCAAGGGCGATTTCCATTCGACCTTGCCCGTCTGGGTGCGCGGCGAGATCCGCACCGGCTATACCTGCAACGTCCTGCTCAGGACGGCCGAGGATAGCCTGCGCAACCGGCGCTTCAGCCTGGCGCGCGGCCAGACCGGCGGCGAGGACACGGAATTCTTCGATCAGATGGTCAAGGCCGGTGGACGCATCGCCTTTGCCCCGCAGGCCTTTGTCGACGAGGTGGTGCCGCGCTCGAGGGCAGCTTTCGACTGGCTGCGCCGCCGCCGCTTCCGCTTCGGTCAGACGCATGGTCACCTCATCGGGCGCGACACAGGCGGCCTGCGCCGTGTCGGCCAGGTCGGCCTTGCTTCCGCCAAGGCGGCCTACTGTTTCGCTATGGCGCTTTTGACGGCCATCAGCCCGGTGCGACGGAACCGCAGCGCGCTCCGCGGCATTATGCACGTTGGTGTGATCAGTGGTCTGCTCGGCGTCCGCGAAATCCGCCAATACGGCCTCACTCCGCAGGAAGGGGACAAGCGTGCAGCCTGACGTCAGCTTCGTCATCGCGGCCTACAATGCCGAGGCGACCCTTGACCGAGCGATTGCCGGCGCAATGGCGCAGCGCGACGTCTCCGTGGAGATAATCGTCGTCGACGACCGGTCGAGCGACCGCACCCTCGAAGTCGCGCGCGCCTATCCCGAAGACATCGTGAGGGTGGTCGCGCTTCCCGCCAACCGGGGTCCGGGCGGCGCCAGGAATGCCGGGCTCGATCTTGCCCGCGGCCGCTGGGTTGCGGTGCTCGATTCCGACGATGCCGTGCTGCCCGGCAGGCTGGCGGCAATGATCGCGCGGGCGGAAAAGGCGGGCGCCGAGATCGCGGTCGACAATGTCCAGGTCGTGCGCGAGGACGGAACGCCCGACGACATCATGTTCCCGGCCAGCTATCTCGAGGCGCTCGGCGAGATCTCGCTTGCCGGCTACATCGCCGGCAATGTGGTCTTCGAATCGCGCTTCAACCTCGGCTATCTGAAGCCGATCTTCCTGCGTCGGTTCCTCGACGAAAACCGGCTTCGCTACGACGAGCAACTGCGCATCGGCGAAGACTACATTCTTCTGGCGAGCGCGCTGGCCAAGGGCGGGCGCTGCGTGGTCGAGCCGACCACCGGCTATGTCTACCATATCCGCACCGGCTCGATCTCGCGGGTGCTCGAATTGCATCATGTCGAGGCGATGGCCAAGGCCGATGCCGCCTTCGCCGCGGCGCACTCCATGGACGACAGCGCCAGAACGGCCTTCGCGAGACGCAGCCGCAGCCTGCGCAAGGCGGCCTCGTTCCTGTCATTGGTTCAGCACATCAAAGCGCGTGCGCCGCTCAAGGCGATACGCACGGCGCTCAGCGATCCGGCCGCGGTCAGGCATATGTCGATGCCGATCGCGGTCCGGCTGAGAAGGGTAGCGGCACAATTTGCCGTGGGGGCGGGGAGGTGAAGCATGCGGGCAGATGGAATGAATTTTCATAGCCAGCGATAGGTAAAAATCGATCTCCTCAGAAGGAATAAGCGATGCAGAAAGTCAGGAAGGCAGTCATACCGGTGGCGGGGCTCGGAACGCGGTTCCTGCCGGCGACCAAGTCGATGCCAAAGGAAATGCTGCCCGTCGTCGACAAGCCTGTCGTGCAATATGCCGTGGACGAGGCGTTCGAGGCCGGCATCGAGCACATCGTCTTCGTCACCGGCCGCAACAAGGCGGTCATCGAGGACTATTTCGACCTGCATCCTGAACTGATCGGGACGCTCGAGCAGACCGGCAAAAAGGCGCAGTTGCAGTCGCTGGAAAGCCTGCTGCCGGTGGCCGGCGCCACCTCCTTCATCCGCCAGCAGTCACCGCAGGGCCTCGGCCATGCCGTGTGGTGCGCGCGCGACGTGATCGGCAACGAGCCCTTCGCCCTGCTGCTTCCCGACATGGTGTCTTTCGGCGCGCGCGGCTGTCTGGCCGAAACCGTCGACCTCTATCAGCGCACCGGAGGCAACGTCATCGCCGTCGAGCGCTGCGATCCCTCGGAAACCAGCAAGTACGGCATTGTCGGCCGCGGCGCCGAGGTGGCCTCCGGCTTCGAAGTGACCGCCATGGTCGAGAAGCCCGCCCCCGCCAACGCGCCGTCGAATTTCTATATCAACGGCCGCTATATCCTGCAGCCGGAGATCTTCGCGCTGCTCGGTAACCAGCAGCGCGGCGCCGGCAACGAGATCCAGCTCACCGATGCCATGGTTCGCCTGGCCGAGAGCCAGTCTTTCTATGCCCAGCCCTTCGACGGCCGCATGTTCGACTGCGGCTCCAAGGAGGGCTTCATCGAGGCCACCATCGCCTTTGCTCTGGCGCGCGACGACATGAAAGGACCTGTCTTCGAAATGCTGCAGCAATTCGTCCGGTCGCACGAGCGCCGGGAAGTAGCCGCATAATGCCCAAATTTTGGGTGCATATGCGAAATCGCGATGGCGCAACAGCCGTGCAAGCGCTTGGCCTTCCTGGCCAGGCGTCCCGTGGCACGGATGTTGCGTGGTCTTTTCTGGTAACGACGCCACTCTTCGAAGGCCGGTAGCGCCTGCAACCTGGAATTGGACCGAAGATGAATTATGCCAACTTTCCTCTCGACAAGAGGATGCCATTGCCCAGCACCGAACCGGAAAAGGGTGAAGACTTCATCGACGTCGAGCGTCTGCTTGGCATGGCGGCCCGGCAGGTCAAGGTGGTGGCGGTCTGCGCCGTCATCGGCCTGTTCCTGGGCGTGATCTACCTGCAGACCACGCCCAAGCAATTCACGTCTGTCTCGAGCGTGCTGATCGATGAAGGCCTGAACAAGGTCGTCGACGATATCTCGGCGGCCAACGTCACGCAGCAGACGGACGCGACCATCCTCAGCCAGATCGAAATTCTCAACTCCGCACGGCTGGCGTCGGTGGTGGTCGACAAGCTGAAGCTCGACCAGAACGACGAGTTCATGTATCCGCCGCAATCGGCCCTTGCCCAGGGTATCGGTTTCCTGCGCGGCGTGGTTTCCTATTTTCGCGGCGGCTCCGGCACGGACGACATCCCGGGGATCCAGAACGTCGACGCCGCGACCCGCCAGGCGATGATCACCGCCGCGCGTCATGACTATGCGGTCTTGAAGCTGCAGACCGAGTTGATGGCGGATCGCGTCGGCCGCAGCAACGTCATCACCTTGGGCTATCAGTCGACCAATCCGGCTCTCGCTACGGCCATCACCAAGACCTATGCCGAGGCCTATCTCGCGGATCAGCTCAATGCCAGCTTCGACGCCACCGAGCGCGCGGCTGTCTGGCTGCAGGGCAGGCTGACCGAGCTTCGCCAAAGCTCGCAGCAGGCCGCCATGGAGGTCGAGAAATTCAGGGCCGAGCACGGCCTGTCCGCAAACAGCGACGGCCAGTTGATCAGCGGCAAGCAGCTGTCCGACCTCAACGCCCAGCTCATCATCGCGCAGGCCGATACCGCACGCGCCAGTGCTCGCTACCAGCAGTACAAGGCGATCGTCGACAGCGGTTCCGAGAATGCTTTCAACGATTCGGCGATTGCGTCCGATCAGCCGAGCAGCTCGGTGATCATCGGGCTCAAGACCCGTTATCTCAGCGTCTCCAAGCGGCTGCAGGATGTCGAGGCGAATTTCGGCAAGGACCATCCCCAGGCGGTGGCGCTCACTAAGGAGAAGGCCGATGTGTCGGCGCAGATCTTCGGGCAGTTGAAGCAGATCACCGAAAGCTACCGCAACGACTTCCAGGTGGCGCAGGCGCGCGAGGCCGAGCTTAGGCAGAAGATCACCACCGCTGCCGGCCAGAGCTCTGCCGACAACGAGTCGCAGGTGAGGCTGAGGGAGCTCGACCAGCAGGCGCAGGCGCTCTCCACGCTCTACCAGACCTTCCTCGGCCGCTATCAGGAAGCTTCGCAGCAGCAATCCTTCCCAGTCGGCAAGGTCCGCATCATCTCGGACGCGAACATGCCCCTTGCCGCGTCGAGCCCGCGCACCATCAGGGTGCTGGCGCTCTCGCTGGTGCTTGGCCTTATGCTCGGCGCCGGTTTCGGCGGCCTGAACGAGTTCAACGAGCGCTTCTTCCGCACGGGTGAGGACGTTCGCGACCGCGTCGGCCTGAAGTTCCTCGGCTATCTGCCGACGATCGGCGGCGGCAAGGCCAAGGAGACGAAGCCGGACGACTTGCCGGCCGACGGCAAGGTCACCAGCCTGTCGGCCGCCGAGAGAAGGGCGCGCATGCGGGTGAGCCTCGACGCGCCGGCCTCGATGTTCGCCGAAACGCTCCGCAACGCCAAGATCGCGTTCGATGTGGTGATGGAAGACAAGGGCAGCCGGGTGATCGGCGTCATCTCGGTCCTGCCCGGCGAAGGCAAGTCGACGGTTGCGGCAAACCTCGCGGGCCTGCTCGCCGCCAACGGCGCCAGGACCTTGCTGATCGACGGCGACCTGCGCAATCCGGGCCTCAGCCGCAGCCTCGGCATGGAGTCCGAGCAAGGGCTGATGGAAGCGGTGGTCAACGGGCAGACCTGGCAGTCGGTCGGCAAGGTCGACCGCCAGACCAAGCTGGCGATCATCCCCGCCGTGCTGCGCGGCCAGTTCTCGCACACCAGCGAGCTTCTGGGCTCGGCCGGCATGCGGCGCTTCATCGAGAACGCCAGGGAGACGTTCGAATACATCATCGTCGACCTGCCGCCGCTCGGCCCGGTGGTCGACGCCAAGGCCTTCGCGCCGCTGGTCGATGGTTTCGTGCTCGTCACCGAATGGGGCCGCACGCCGCGCGCCATGGTGCGCTCGATGCTGGAGCAGGAACCCTACATCGCCGAGAAGATCACCGGCGCGGTGCTCAACAAGGTCGAGCTGAAGAAGCTGGCGAAATACGGCTCGCTCGGCGGTTCGGAAAAGTTCTTCGACCGCTATTCGAGCTACTATCTGGACAAGTCGGAATCGCGCGCCAGGCAGGCCGCTTAAGCAATTCCAGGAAAGCGTACAGCCTTACTCTCCGGACGACAGCAGCCGGCCATATCTGCCGACGATCCTGAGGGCGGTCAGCCGGCCGCTCTGGAAGGCGCCGGTGTCGATGCCGAGCCGGCGCCCGTCAAGCGTCGGGACGTCCACGATCGTATGTCCGTGTACGACCCAGTGGTCGAGGCGATGCGCGGCCGCGAGGAAATCGGATCGGATGTTGAGCAGGTCGGCCTCGTCCTGAGCCTCGAGCGCGATGCCTGGCCGGATGCCGGCATGCACGAACACGAACTCGTCCGAGCAGACCATCACCGGCAGCGAGCGCAGGAAGCCGATATGGCCGGCAGGTATGGCCTCGCGAATGCGTTCGTCGACCTCTTCGCTCGAAGCGTAGAGATTGGCGAGATGGGCCGGGTCGACGCCGTAGGAATAGAGGGTCTCCCGCCCGCCGACCGCGAGCCATGGCTCGCGCGACAGATAGCCGTCGAGATAGTTGAGCATCGCCACCTCGTGGTTTCCGGCCAGGCAGACTCGCAGGAAGCCTTTTGGCGGCGGCGCCATGAGGTGTTCGATCACGCGCCGCGACTGCGGCCCTCGGTCGATATAGTCGCCAAGCGTGATGATGATCTTGCGGCCGCGGAACTTCGCCGCGTCGAGCTCAATCTTCTGCTCCAGCGCGCGCAGCTCGTCATAGCAGCCATGCACGTCGCCGATCGCGTAGACCACCGTGTCGCGCATATCCATCACCAGCCGTTCGCGCGGCAAGGGGCGGGGTCGTCTCGATCGCTGGAACAGGCTCACGGATTGCGGCTCGGTATTTAAACTAGGATCGCGCGGCGGAGCGCGGACCAAGCCTCGATATCAGCCGAATGCAAACAATTCCACACTGGGAGCTGCTGCGGAGTTAAGCATGTCTCCCGAAAGTGGGTCCGGTTTCGGGACAAAGACATGCTTTAAATCAAAAACTTAAAACGGGTCGCGTGAATCCTTTTCACGCGACCTGCTTTAGGCGGCTTTCAACCGGTAACGGAAGAGCGTGTGGTCGAGCAGCAGGCGGATGCGCGGCTCGGCCTCGGCCGCCACCAGCCAGCTTGCCGCGATCATGGCTGCGCCGACGATCGGGATCGAGATGAGGTAGGGCAGGCCCGCCCGGATCAGGGCGCCGAGCATTGCTGCGCCGACGACATCGTGGAGGAGATAGAGCGGATAGGTCATCAGCCCGATCCGGCGCCAGCCGCGCCAGGAAAGATCGAGCCTGAGCGACCAGGCCATCAGCGCAACCGCCGCGAGGAAGACGATGATCGGAGGCGCATAGGGCATCGCGGCTTCCACCTTGATGCTGTGCACGTCGACCGAACTGACGATCTGCAGCACGCCGCCGGTGAGGAAAAGGGCTGAAAAGCCGAGGCGTGGGATGGTCACCGCCTTGAAGCGCATCAGCCAGATGAGCACGCCGACGGCGAAGAAGGCGCCGTGATGGACCAACGTCAATTGCAGCCAGCGCGTTTCGGCAAGATCGGACCAGCCGAAGAGAAAATAGGCGCACCAGAACAGCGTGCTGGCGAGGCCGATGACGACGGCGACGGCCTCCATCAAATCGAAGCGGCCGAGCCGCAGCAGGGTCCAGACGATGGCGTAGAAGGCGATCTCGATGCCGAGTGTCCAGTAGACGCTGTCCACCCACGGCTCGAACGGCACGAACAACGCGGTGCGGGCAAGCCGCACCACCGCGTCGGTCGGCCAGGAAAGGCCGACCAGCAACAGCACAATCGCGGAGATCGGCGCGCAGACCCAGACCGCCGGCGCCAGCCGCCTGACGCGGGCCTCGAAGAATTTGAGCGGCGTCGAATTCTCCGCGCTGAAGGCGATGACGAAGCCGCTGATGACGAAGAACACCTGCACGCCGACCCAGCCGGAGCCGACAAATGCCATCTCGGGATGGGCCGCGATGCCGCCGGTGGCGCGTGCCGAGACGCCGTTGGGAAACGCCCATACCCAGAAGCCATAGTGATAGAACATCACCATGACGGCGGCCAGGAAACGCAATATGTCGACGCCGCCGAAAGTCGTCTTGTGCTGAGCCATGCCTTGCCTTGGGAATGGCCCCCCAGGCGAACTTTAGGGTCTGTTGCTGCATTGCACAACAGCCGATTGCAGTGCGGGAGGAATTGTGAATCCGCGCCCGCGCCAGCATCACCACCGAAGCGGAAGAAGCTGGGACAATTCCGGGAAAGTGAAAGGGCGCGTTACCGCGAGGTAAGCCAATCGCGGAGTGCCGTGGCGCTTGCTGAAAGTCTCCTTCCTTTGCGCGCGACCACATAGAAATCGCTGCCAGAAGTGAATTCCACCGGCAACGGACGAACAAGCTCGCCGCGCTCGACCAGGTCGCTCACAACGTGGTGCCAACCTAGTGCCACGCCTTCGCCGGCAATCGCCGCGTGCAGCACAAGAATGTAGTTGTTGTACATGAGCCTCGGCGAACTCTCATGAAGTCCAATATCAAAATTGTCCAAGAAATCGCGCCATGTAACCCCGTCGTGATGGCTTTCGTCCAGATGCAGAAGGGTTTGCCGGGCCAGGGCGTCGAGGCCGTCTATCGGCCCGCACCGGGCCAGGTAGGATGGGCTGCAGATCGGGTAGATCAACTCTTTTGCGAAGAGCGACATCTCATAACCAGGCCAGTCGCGCCTTCCCCCTGTTACGGCAATTGATAATCCGTCGGAGGGCAGGTCCAGTGTTCGGTCCGAACTGTATAGGCGCAATTCCATCTGGGCTTGGTGATCTCGAAGGGTGGCGAGGCGCGGCAGAAGCGAATAGGTCGCCACGGTGATCGAGGCATAAAGCTTCACGATGCTCGATGAATGGGCCGCGTGGATTTCGTCGACGGTCTGCTCGATGCGATCCAAGCCGGAAGCAATGCTCTGAAACAGTTTGGCGCCAGCTCCCGTGACGCGCAATTGCCGGTGCCCTCGATCGAACAGCGAGACCCCGAGGCCGGCTTCCAATTGTCGTATCGAATGGCTGACTGCGGCAGGCGTGACGTTCAACTCATCCGCGGCCTTGGCAAAACTCTCATGCCGCGCGGCCGCGTCGAACACGTAGAGCAGATTTCCCGAAGGGATGAGTCGGCGCAGATTTCGCATGAATACAATTTGCCAAAGGAATGAGAATTTTTGCAAGTCACATCGGCAAAACGGTGCAGTAGCCTTCCATCCACGTCAAACACACCTCATCTCAAAAGATGACAGCCCGGCAGGAGTGGACATGGAAAGCAGGCTGGAGGCAGCGCTGGAGGATGCGAGCAAGGCCCGTGCCGATCTGTACCGGGCGTTCTTCGTGGCAGTTGAGAAACGCTTGGGGCGCGAAAGCGCCGTCGCTGTCCTGAAGGAGGCTGTGCGCGACTGGGGCGAGGGGCTGGGCCATGGGCTGAATGGCTGCAGCATCGCTGACCTGCCAACCGCCTTTGCGTTGCAGCCGGACGGCGGCAAGCAATTCCAGCCACGTGTCGATCGCCTGGATGACGACGGATTCGATGTCCAGTTCGAAGCCTGCCCATTGAAGCAGCGGTGGATCGAGGCCGGCCTGTCGGACGGTGACGTCGAGATGTTCTGTGAAATCGCGGCCGAGGCCGACTACGGCACGCTGGAAGCCGCCGGCTTCAACGTGTCGATCGACCTTTGGAAATCCGGAGACACGGGCTGCTGCAATCTCAGGATCAGAAACGTCAAGTAACGCCACTTGAAACACATCGAAATTCGCGGAGGGGAACGAAATGCCCGATAGGTTTGGACGCGTTGCGGCTTCCTATCTCAGTGGAAATCTTTCGCGCAGGAGTTTTCTGCGCGAAGCCGCTGCGCTCGGCATCGGCTCGGCTGCGGCAAGCGCTATGGCGGGTTCCGCCTTCGCCTCTGCCCCACCCAAGGGAGGCCGTCTCAAGGCGGCATTGGTGGGCGGTGCTTCAACCGACACCCTCGATCCCGCGCTGTTCGCCAGCCAGGTGCCGCTGACTTTCGGTCGCTGCTGGGCCGAGCAACTTCTGGAAATGTCTCCGGACGGGAAGATCGAACCAAGGCTTGCCGAGGACTATGACCAGTCCGACAAGGCCAAGAGATGGGCATTCCGTATCCGCAAGGGCGTGACCTTTCACAACGGAAAGACGCTGACACCGAAGGATGTCGTCGAAACGTATGGTCGGCACTCCGACGCGAAGTCGAAGTCGGCCGCCCTGTCGCTGGTCAGCAGCTTCGAATCGATTGAGGCGGACGGCGACAATGTCGTCATCACGCTCAAGGAAGCGAACGTCGATCTACCCTATCTCCTGACCGACTTCCACTTGATGATTCAGCCCAACGGCGGTCGCGACGATCCAAATGCCGGCATCGGGACAGGACCTTATAAGGTTGCCGGAAATGAGCCGGGTATCCGCTACGTCGGCGAGCGTTACAAGGACTACTGGTCGCCGGACGCGAGGGGCCACGCGGATCAGGTCGAAATCCTCGTTGTCAATGACGCCAGCGCTCGCGTATCGGCGCTCCAATCGGGCCAAGTCGACATGATCAACGGGGTGGGCCCAAAGATCGTTCCCCTCCTTCAGCGGTCGAAAGGGATCGTGGTCCGGAACGTGTCGGGGCGTGGGCATTACTACATGGTGGCCCACTGCAACAGCGCGCCCTTCGATAACAACGATCTGCGCCTGGCGCTGAAATACGCCGTTGACCGCGAGGCGTTCGTCAAGACTATCCTCGGCGGTTACGGCATGGTCGGCAATGATACGCCCGTGAATGCGGCCTATCCGCTATTCTCGGGCGAGATCGAGCAACGCGTGTACGATCCCGACAAAGCAGCATTCCACTACAAAAAATCGGGGCACAACGATGCCATCACGCTTCGTACGTCGGACGTCGCGTTTCCTGGCGCCGTCGATGCGGCCCAACTTTATCAGCAGAGCGCCTCAAAGGCCGGAATCACAATAGACGTCAAGCGCGAACCCGGCGATGGCTACTGGTCGAACGTATGGAACAAGCAGCCCTTTTGCATGACCTTCATTTTTGGTCGACCGACGCAGGATCAGGTTTACTCGCTCTCCTATCTATCGACGGCGGAGTGGAACGACACGCACTTTTTCCGCGAAGATTTCGACCGCCTCATACTTGGCGCGCGAGGTGAAACCAACCCTTCGACACGAAAGGAAATGTATCACGACGCGACCATGATCCTGCGAGACAATGGCGGTGCCATCATTCCGATGTTCGGGGACTTCATCGACGCCACCAGCCAAAGGATTGGAGGGTGGATCGACAATCCGAACGGAGAACTTATGGGAGGCCAGGCGTTGATCAAATGCTGGATGGCTGGTTAATCGGCCTGTCGCGGGGAACGGAGTTCTTTCCGAGCCGGTCTACACCCCGATGCCGCGTCCCTTCAGCGTCGCCGTGATCTCGTCGAGGATCGCCGGATCGTCGATGGTCGCCGGCATGGTCCATTCCTCCTGGTCGGCGATCTTTTGCATCGTGCCGCGCAGGATCTTGCCAGAGCGCGTCTTCGGCAGCCGCTTGATCGTCACCACCGTCTTGAAGGCGGCGACCGGGCCGATCCGCTCGCGCACCAGCCCCACCACTTCGCTTTCGATGGCCCCGGTGTCGCGCGAAACGCCGGCATTGAGCACGACGAAGCCGAGTGGCACCTGGCCTTTCATCGCATCGGCGATGCCGATCACCGCGCATTCGGCAACGTCCGGGTGCGCGGCCAGCACCTCTTCCATGGCGCCCGTCGACAGCCGGTGCCCGGCGACGTTGATGATGTCGTCGGTGCGGGCCATGACATAGAGATAGCCGTCCTCGTCCATCATGCCGGCGTCGGCCGTCTTGTAGAAACCGGGGAATTCCTCGAGGTAAGCCTGCCGGAAGCGGGCGTCGGCATTCCAGAGCGTCGGCAGGCAGCCCGCCGGCAGTGGCAACTTGACCACGACATTGCCGAGCGTGCCGCGCGGCATCTCATGGCCGGCATCGTCGAGAATGCGAATGTCGTAGCCCGGCATCGGCACGCCGGGCGAGCCGTATTTCACCGGCAAAAGGCCTAAGCCCGCCGGGTTGATCGTCATCGGCGAGCCGGTCTCGGTTTGCCACCAGTGGTCGATCACCGGACGGTTGAGCTTCTGCTCCGCCCATTTGATGGTTTCCGGGTCGGCGCGCTCGCCCGCGAGGAACAGCGTGCGGAATTTCGACAGGTCGTATTTCTGCACGAACTCGCCCCTGGGGTCCTGCCCCTTGATGGCGCGGAAGGCGGTCGGCGCCGTGAACAGCGCCACCACGCCATGCTCCGAGATGACCCGCCAGTAGGTTCCGGCGTCGGGCGTGCCGATCGGCTTGCCTTCGAAGAGCACGCTGGTGCAACCGTGCAGCAGCGGCCCGTAGACGATGTAGGAATGGCCGACCACCCAGCCGACATCGGAAGCCGCCCAGAACACTTCGCCAGGCTTGACGCCGAACTCATTGTCCATCGTCCATTTCAAGGCGACCATATGACCGCCATTGTCGCGCACGATGCCCTTGGGCTGCCCGGTCGTGCCGGAGGTATAGATGATGTAGAGCGGATCAGTGGCGTGAACCGGCACGCAGTCGACATTGGCGCCCGCTGCCCGCTCGCGGGCAACCGCATCCGCATAATCGAAATCGTAATTGTCCTTCATCTCGCAGCGTAATTGCTCGCGCTGCAGGATCAAGCAGGCGACAGGCTTGTGCCTCGACATCTCGATCGCCTTGTCGAGCAGCGGCTTGTAGGCGACCACGCGGCCGGGCTCGAGGCCGCAGGATGCGGTGATGATCAGCTTCGGCTTGGCGTCGTCGATGCGGGTGGCGAGTTCGTGCGAGGCGAAGCCGCCGAACACCACCGAATGCACGGCGCCGATGCGGGAACAGGCGAGCATGGCAATGGCCGCCTCCGCCACCATCGGCATGTAGATGATGACGCGGTCGCCCTTGGTAATGCCGCGATGCCTCAGCACCGAGGCCAACGCGACCACCTCGCGTTTCAGCTCCGCATAGGTGAATTTGCGGACCGTGCCGGTGATCGCGCTGTCATGGATCAGCGCCAGCTGGTCGGCGCGCCCGCCGGCGACATGGCGGTCGATGGCGTTGAAGCAGGTGTTGCAGGTGGCGCCAAGGAACCAGTGGCCATAGACGCCGGCCGTCGGATCGAAGACGCTTTCGGCCGGCGAATACCAGTCGATCTCCTTGGCCGCCTCGGCCCAGAACCCTACGGGGTCGCGTTTCCAGCCCTCATAGATCTCGTGGTAGCGTGACGCCATCAAGCTTCCTCCCCAGGAACGGTTTGCCGTCTTGCAATAAACTAAGCCGCATCTTGCGGCCATGTCTTCCTGCATTTTGGTCGACGTCGCTGGCAAAGGTCATCTGGCGGCGCTTCCGCCTGAGCGCCGTACTGTCCGTCCGAGACAAGAAGTCGGGCTTTAGAGTGGCAATGCCGCCAGCATCAGCCCGACACCGCCGGCAATCAGAAGGGCGGCCGCAAATGCCTTCCGATGGCGCTCGAAAGCCGTCGGAGCCCGATCCCAATTGTAACGCATACTTGTCCACTCCCCAAAGCCCGGCGGACTCTTAGCTTACCATGCGGAAGGAAGGCAACACTCCGGCCGAATCCGCTTCGCCGGCTTGACAGCCAGCGATACTGCTTGTCATTTGCGGCTGTTGATTACTCCAAGGGGGATGCCTGTGAAGAAAACCTACGAAAAGCCTGTGCTGACCAAGCGCGAGAAGCTGTCGCATGTGGCGGCGGTTGCGGTTTCTCGCGGAGGCACTGACTAACCAGCATCCGATGTCACGGCAAAGGCCCGCTTCGGCGATCGGGGCAGGCCGTGCTGTGTGGCTTGGCGTGAAACCGAGCCGATCCTCATGGCCGGTATTGCCGGACAATGGACAGCGCGGCAGCGCCGCGCTAATTCCTCCGGCAGCTGATCTGGAGCGGGCGCATGGTCGAAATCGCCTCTGAAACGGTTCTCCGAATGGCGGACGACGCCTCCGTGCAGCATGTCGGCGACGGCGCCGTCGTGTTGCTGGCGCGCAGCGGCCAGCTCTATACCTGCAACGGCACCACCGAAGCGTTCCTCGACAAGGTCGACGGCGCCCGCAATCTCGATCAGATCGTCGATCTGCTGTCGAACGAATTCGAGGTCGACAAGGCGACGCTCGGCGAGGACATGACGGCGCTGGCCACCGAACTGGTGGCGGAAGGCATCCTCGCCGACCCGGGCGCGTGATGGCCGACGGACCGTTCCTGCGCGCCCTGTTCCGAGCCCATTTGTGGCTTAGCGCCCGGCTGATGCCGGTGCTGATCGGCCGGCGCGACTTCGAGACGGTGCTGAAATGGGCGCCGCTCAACGTGCCTACGCCCTATCAGGGCCTGACGTCGTCCTACATCGTCACCCGCGTCAACCGCACGGTCCGCCATCCGTGGCTGATGCGCGACCGCAGATGCCTGCGGGAAGGGCTGCTCGGCTTCCGCTTCCTGCGCATGGCCGGCTTCGACCCTGAACTGCGCTTCGGCGTCGATTCGAAATCGATGCATGCGCCGCGCCTGTCGGCGCATTGCTGGGTTTGCCTGGATGGCAAGCCGGTGGTCAGCGACAGCCTGCCCGGCATGGTTGAGATCTATCGCCACCATGCGGATGCGGCGAAGGCGCGCGCCGCTTGACCGGTGCGGCAACCACCTTCTGCTATGACCTCAACGGTCAGGTCATCAGCATATCGGCGGTGCGCGACGAGCTCTGGCCAAGCTTCGACCTGATGCTGGGCGCCTTGCGTGTCAGCGAACTCGTCCAACCCGGCTTTCGCATCAATATCCTCGAAACGCCGGCGCTGTCCGAAAAGCCCGGAGGGAAGCTCGCCTTCGATGGCGAGGTGCCGCTGGATGGCCATTGCCGGCTGATCGACGGCGGCGACATCGTCCATCTGATCTTCCCCGGCCTGCAGTTGGCCTCGGTCCATGCTGACGAAGGCTGGGCCGAAATCCGTGTGCATCCAGACAGCAAGGTCAAATGGACGCTGCTAATGATGGTGCTGGATGCCGCGCTCGATGCCGGCGGGCAGCACATGCTCCATACCGCTGGCCTGACGCTGCCTGACCGCGAAGCGCTCGTGCTGATCCACGCGCCGAGCGGCACCGGTAAGTCGACGACGTCAATGGCGTTGGCATCGCAAGGCTTTGGCCTTTGCTCGGACGATGTGATGATCCTCAGCACGACGCCAGGCGGCACCGCAGCCTGGGGCATGCCGCGCAAGGTGAAGATCCATCGCAACACCGCGACGATGCTGCCATTTCTCTCTCCCTGCCTTGGCGACACCTGGGACGCCGAGGGCGAGCAGGCGGTCTCGCTGGACCGTCTCGGCGAGATCATCCGCATCGAGGACGCTCGTTCCAGACCAGTCGCGGCGCTTCTGCATCTCGCGCGCTCGGCCGGCGGCCAGACCCGGCTCATGCCCATGGCGAGGACCGATGCGATGGTTGCGCTTGCCACCGACAACGTCAGGACCGGCATGACCGGCTTGCTGCCGATGCAGAAACGGCGCATGGCAACGATCGCGGCGCTGGTGAAGGCGGTCCCAACCTTTACCCTGGAGGTCGGCTCAAGCCCGGCGGATGCAGCGGCGCTGATCCGCGCCGCGGTGCTTGATCAGGCCTAGACAGATATCTTCAATCCCATCGAACGACTCCGCAGAGCGGGCTCTCAGGCGGGATAGGGCCTCGGCCGGGCCAACCTCTGAACCCAGCGGAAGGCATCGCGGCTGAGGCGCGAGCGCATCTTGTCCCGGGAATTGACCCTAAGCAGCATGTTGCCGGTGATCAGCCACTTGGCGAGCCGTATTGATAGATCGGGCTTGATGCGGCTGGCGAGCTCGACCGCGTGCGGTTCGTCGAACAGGCGCCCGGTCACGTTGAGAACGGTCGCCAGCTCGAGCTCGATGCCGGTCATGCGCGCGGCCTCGAGCAGCCGCGCTTCCGCCTCCGGCGACTGCAGCGCGCGCACGCCCTGCAGCACGTCGACACAGAGCTGCAGCCGGTGGAATTTGTGGCCGCCGGCGGCATGAACGATGGCGATGGTGAGCAGCGACGCCGGCGTATCGGTCTCGCCGCCGTCGATGACCTGCAGCTCACGAAAGCCGAGAGACAGCCGCCGCCGCATGCCGGTGTCGTGCACCAGATTGCCGTGCAGCTCGATCAGCAGGCTGGAATTGTCCTTCTCCAGCCATTTGAACTCCTGCAACTCGTGCGACTCGGCCTCGCCGCTGGCCAGCTCGAAGCCGCATTCCGCGATCACCTTGTTGGCCTCGCCGATGCTGGCGGGATCGACCAGTATGTCGATGTCGGTGAACGGCCGGTCGGCGGCATGACGATAGAGCTTGCGCGCGAAGACCGGACCCTTGACGATGCGGGCCGGGATGCCCTTCGCCGCCAACGCCTTCATGATGCGGTCGCCGTGATATTGCAGCAGCATCGATTGCCCGGTCGCGATCGTCGCCTGGTCGCGCAGCTCGGAGAGCCTCTGCCGCAAGGCGGCATCTTCCGGCAGGTTGGCGTCGCCGATTTCCCGAAGCTTGCGCAACATGATCGGCAGCACGCCGTGGAACTCGGCATTGGCAAGAAGCGCCATAAGGGGCTCGGCCGACAGCGGTCCGGTTACCTGAGCCTGGGGGTCGGCAAAGGATAGCAACAGCTTTTCATCGGCAGGCGAAAGGGATGGCAGCATGAACCCGGTCGAAGCGTGGGCACTAACAGACAATACTGCGAATATGTCTGCAGAAAAAGCATCGTGGAAAGCGGCGTAAGCCGGCGGAACCGGCCGCGAATTGACTTTGCGAGGGGCTTTCCTTCATTCTTGACCTGGATTCGGAGGGTGATGAAATGACCAGGAAGAAGTACGAGGCGCCTGTTCTGCGCAAGGCTGGGAAGCTTTCCAGCGTCGTGGCCGGTGCGCCGTCAAAGGCGATTTAACATTACGCGGCTTCGGTCTGGCTGAAGCCGCTACATTCCCCAGCGCAGCGCCGCTGTGTGCACCGGCGCGTCCCACAGCGCCGTCATTTCATCGTCGAGCATGGTCAGCGTGATCGAGCATCCAGCCATGTCGAGCGACGTCACATAAGAGCCGACCAGAGAGCGGGTTACCCTCACACCGCTCCTCTCGAAGATTTTGCGTGCGCTGTTGTACATCAAATAAAGCTCCATCGACGGCGTGCCGCCGAAGCCATTGACGAACAGCAGCGCCGGCCCCTTTGCACGTCCGCCAAGATCGCCGAGGATCGCCGCGCAGATCTCCTCGGCGATGCCGTCGGCGCTCCTCAGCGCATCGCGCCTCCGGCCGGGCTCGCCATGGATGCCGACGCCGAACTCCATCTCATTGTCGCCGATCTCGAAAGTCGGCCTGCCCGCCGCTGGCACCGTGCAGCTGGTCAGCGCCACGCCCATCGAGCGCGTCGCGCCGTTGACGCGATCGCCAAGCGCCTTGAGCTCAGGCAAGGTCATGCCTTGCTCGGCGGCGGCGCCGAGGATCTTTTCCACCACCAGCGTGCCGGCGACGCCGCGCCGTCCGGTCGTGTAGGACGAATTCTCGACCGCGACGTCGTCATTGGTCACCACCTGCAGCACGCCGTCGGACATTTCGGCGGCCATGTCGAAATTCATCACATCGCCTTCGTAGTTCTTGACGATGAACAGGCAGCCGGCGCCGGTGTCGACGGCCTGTACCGCCGCCAGCATCTGGTCCGGCGTCGGCGAGGTGAAGACCTGGCCGGGGCAGGCGGCGTCCAGCATGCCGTGGCCGACCAGCCCGCCATGCAATGGCTCGTGGCCGGAGCCGCCGCCCGAGATCAGCGCCACCTTGCCCGGCTTGAGCTCCTTGCGACGGATGAATTTGTGCTCGTCTCCCAGCACAAGAATGTCCGAATGCGCAGCGACGAAGCCGTCAAGGCTCTCGGTGAGCACTGTGTCTACCGAATTGAGAAATTTTTTCATGGCAGTCCTCCCGAACAGTCCTGCTTAGCCGCTGCCCTTGCCGGCGATGCTGGTGATCTTCTGGATGAATTCGTTGATCGCCCGGTCGAGCGCGGCGTTCTGCTTGTCATCGCCGAAATCCGGAACGATGAGCGAGACGTGGCGCGTCTTGCGCGGACCCGAAGCCGCCGGCAGCTTGCCGGGATGCGCCTGATGATAGGCGACCAGGAATTGGTCGCGCTCGGCCGGGCTGAAATGGCAGACCGAAAAGATCGACGGCAAATGCTTCGACGGAATCGGGATCGAATAGGCCGGACTTGAGATCTGCGTGACGAAGCTGCGATGCTTGCCGAGCGCATCGGCGAGGCGCTGGCGCATGCCCGATGGCCGCTGGTCGATGACCTGCGACAGGATCGTCTTGTAGGCGCGGATCGCGTCTTCCGAGCCGGCTTCTTGTATCTTGGCTGCCTTGGCCATGCTTATACCGAAACGTCCGCTATGGCCGCCTTGGCCATGGCGAGCTGCGCTGGCGCGACCGAAAGGTCGCGCAGGCCGGCCTCGAGCAGCGCCGGGATGGCGGCTGGATCGCCGCCGGCATCGCCGCAAAGGCTGACCGGAATCCCTTTCTCCCGTCCAAAGGCGGCGACCGAAGCGATCAATCGCAGGACGGGCGGGTGACGGACCGAATTGAGATGCCCGACGGCAGCGTTGTCACGAGCGGCCGCCATCACATATTGGGTCAGGTCGTTGGAGCCGATCGAGAAGAAGGCGACGTCGGCGAAGGCCTCCGGCGCGATTGCCGCGGACGGCACCTCGACCATGATGCCGAGCGGCGGCAGCTTGTGCGCAACACCGCGCGCGGCAAGCGCCGTCTGCTCTTCGGCGAACAGCACGGCGGCCTGGCTGTACTCTTCGGCGGTGGCGATCATCGGAAACATCACCTTCAGATTGCCGTGTACCGCGGCGCGCAGCAATGCCCGGATCTGCACCCGGAAAATGTCGCGCCGCGCCAGCGACAGCCTGATGCCGCGCAAGCCGAGGAAGGGATTGGTTTCTTCGACGGTGAATCCGGGCACCGGCTTGTCGCCGCCCGCGTCGACCGTGCGAATGGTAACCGGCTTGTCGCCCGCCCATTCCAGCACCTTGCGATAGGCTTGGTACTGCGTTTCCTCGTCCGGCAGTGACTTGCCGAACAGGAATTCCGTCCGCATCAGGCCGACACCGTCGCAGCTCGCAATGTCGATGCCGTCGACATCGGAAGGGTTAGCAATGTTCACCTGCACCCGCACGGGCGTGCCGGCCTTGGTCACCGCCGGCCGGGTCAGAAAAATCTGCGCCTTGCCCTGGCGCGCTGCGAAGGAGGAGGACGACTGCCGGAAGGCCTCGATCTCCACCGGCGAGGGCGAAAGCACGATGGCGCCATGCTCGGCGTCGAGCAGCGCGATTCCGGTGGGCTGATCCGCCAAGGCACCAAGCCCCACCACCATTGGCACGCCGCGCGAGCGCGCCAGCATGGCGACATGGCTGGCGGAACTGCCGCCTTTCAGCGCAATGCCGCCGCCTCTGCTCCAGTCGGTTTCGAGGAAGCGCGTCGGCGCGATGTCCGTGCCATGGAGGATGGCGCCTAGGGGTGCGGAGGCCTCATTGTCCTCGCTCAGCGCCCGCAGCACCTGGTCGCGAATGTCGCGCAAATCGGCGGCGCGCGCGCGGAAATAGTCCTGGTCGGACGACTCGTAGCCGGCGACTTCGGCGTCCAGCGTCTGCCGCCAGGCAAGATCGGCCGGCTCTCCGGACCCGATCGACACGAAGGCCGGACCGCTCAGCGCGTCGTCTTCCAGCATGGCGATGTGGAATTCGAGTATGCCGGCAGCGTCGGCGTCGGCGGTTTCGGCAAGCGACGTCAGCCGGCTCACCGCCTTGCCGATCGCCGCGGTCAGCGCTGCTTTTTCCTCGGCCGTGCTTGCCTTGCCTCTATAGACGGCCGGCGGCCGGTCGAGGTTGAACAGTGGGCCTTCGGCATAGCCAGCGGAGGCTGGAATACCTTCAATCCGCATGGCCCGCATTCCTTGCGGGTCCGGGGACATGCAGACCCGTCTCAAGCGGACCGGGCATGGTCCCTGTCCTCGTCGAAGTCGCGCCGCACCAGGTCGACCAGCGCGCCGACCGCTTGCTCGGCGCCGTCACCTCGCGCCCTTATGTGCAGCAACGTCCCCTTCGGCGCCTTGGCCGCCATCACCTTGACGATGCTCTTGGCGTCGAACCAGGGGCCGTTGGCGGCGACCGCCACTTCCACCTCGGCCGCGAACGTCTTGGCGAGCTTGGTGAACTTCACCGAAGGGCGCGCATGCAGGCCCACTTCGTGGGTGATCAGAACCGTGGCTTCGGCGGATGCGGACATGCAGTCGGTTCCCGTTCATTCACGACGGCGACAATTCATGCGCCGTCGCCACCACTTCCTTGAGCGAGGCGCCGCCGGAGGCTTCCGTCGCCGCCATCACCGCCCCTTCGACGATCGGCGCGTTGCAGACGATAATCTTGTGCGCGCGCGGCTCGCCGATCATCTCGACCGCCATCTCGCTGTTGGTCTCGGCGCCGCCAAGGTCGACCAGGATGGCGACACCCGCTTCCGACCAGGCCTTGTCGATCGCGCCCATGATCGCCTCGACGCTGGTGCCGAGCCCGCCGTGGCCGTTTCCGCCGCACCATGCGAGCGGCACCTCGTCGCCCACCATCTGGCGCACCATGTCGGCCGTGCCTTCGGCGACCAGCGGCGAATGCGATACGATGACGATGCCGACATTGCTCATCAAGAACCCTCGATCGCTTCAGCGACTGCGCGCACCAAGAGCGCGGTCGAGCGCGCCCCGGCGTCCATGTGCCCGATCGAGCGCTCTCCCAGGAAGGAGGCGCGCCCGCGCAGGGCCTTCATCGGCACGGTAGCGTCCGCTGCCTTGTCGGCGACGGCGGCAATCTCCGTGCCCGTCTTGCCTTGCGCCAGCGCCTCATACACCGGTTGCAGCACGTCGAGCATGGTTTTTTGTCCGGGCTGCGATTTGCCGCGCGCCGAAACCGCCTCGACCGCCTTGCCAAGAGCCGTGGTCAGTGCGGCGCGGTCGGGTGCCGACGGCAATTCCTTGCCGAGCGCCATGAACAGCGTCCCGAACAGCGGACCGGAGGCCCCGCCCACCGTCATCACCAGCTTGGTGCCAACCGCCTTCAGCGCGTCCGGCAGCGGTTTTGTGGCGATTGCCCCTGCTTCGGCGCGCACCGCCTCGAAACCGCGCTTCATGTTCAGCCCATGGTCGCCGTCGCCGATCGCCTGATCGAGCGCGGTCAGCTCATCGGCATGCGCCGCGATCGTATCCGCCGCCGCCGCGATCAGGTGTGAGAAATCGGATGCGGCCATTCTCTGTCCTTCAAGCCGGGGCGAACATGGCCGCCACGGCCGCGAACGCTTCCGCCACTGCAAAGGCGCCTGGATCCGCTATGTCAAGCTGCCGGCCGATATAGGCGGAGCGGCCGGCCTTCGCCTTCTGCATCGCGGCGGTAGACTCTGCACCATGCCGCGCGGCCTTGGCCGCTGCCTCCAGCCCGTTCGCATCGAGCGCCTTGAGCGCCGGCTCCAGCGCATCGACCATGGTGCGGTCGCCGACCTTGGCGCCACCGTAGAAGGTCATGCGGTCAAGCCCTGCCAGCAGCGCCTTGCTAAGAAGTGCGCCGCCGTTGAGCGACTGCGCCGCTGCCGTGAAGAAGATCGACAGCAGCACGCCGCTGGAACCGCCCATCGAGGTACCCAGCGTATCGCCGATCGCGGCGAGCGTTGCGGCCTTGTCGGCAAGCGGCAGTGTGTCGATGCGGTCGAGCACGCTGCGCGCGCCCGTCGCCACCGTCGAGCCGGTGTCGCCGTCGCCGGCCTTGGCGTCGAGGCCGTTCAATGCCTCTTCGAGCGAGATCAGCTTCTCGCAGACGGCGGTGATCAGCCGCTCGGTGCTGGCGTCGCGGCTGGCCGCTCCGGCGGCATTGCGGCTTGCCGGTTTGGCCGCTGCCACCACGACCGGTTGGCGAACCGGCTTCGCCGGCAGCCAGGCATGCGGGCCGACCGGCGCCTTGAGCGCCGCCTCGCGCTCCGCGTCCAGCTTGATCAGCGACAGCGAGAAACCGTTCATGTTGAGCGCGGTCATCAGATGCCCCGGACCCATCGTCATCGTCACTGCCTTGGCCAGCGGCGAGGATAGCACAGCGTTGGCAATGAGCGACATTTCAAGCGGCGGCACCGATCCGAGATTGTTGATCAGCAAGGCATAGCGGCTGCGCGGATCGAGCCGCGCGGCGAGGCGTTCGGCCATGATGGCCACCAGCTCGCCGGCGCTCTGCAGCGCGATGCGCTCGACGCCCGGTTCGCCATGGATGCCGAGGCCGAGCTCGCCATCGTCGGCGCCGAAGCGGTTCTCATGCGCCTGTCCAGGGATCGAGCAGGAGGAGAGCGAGATGCCGAGCGAAACGATGTCCTTCGCCGCCGCGCGCGCCGCTGCCGCGACCGACGACAGGTCATGCCCGGTCTCGGAGAGATGCCCGGCGATCTTGTGCACGAACAGCGTGCCGGCGACACCGCGCGGCTGGGCGATGTCGGGCAGCGCGATGTCGTCGGCGACGATCACCATCTCAACCGCAAAACCTTCGGCGCGCGCTTTTTCTGCGGCCAGCCCGAAATTGAGGCGGTCGCCGGTATAGTTCTTGACGATCAGCAGGCAGCCGGCGGGACCCGTCGTCGCGCGGATCGCCTGCGAAACCGCGTCGACGCTCGGCGAAGCGAAGATTTCGCCAGAGACGGCGGCCGTCAGCATGCCGGCGCCGACGAAGCCGGCATGCGAGGGCTCGTGCCCGGCGCCGCCACCGGACACGACGGCGACCTTCGTCTTGTCCCAGTCGGCGCGCAGCACGACCTTGACCTCGGGATGGCCGTCGAGCCGCGCCAGAGTGCCGGAGCCTGCGGTCGCGAGAAAGCCGTCCAGCGCTTCGGTGACGATCGTCTCTTTGCGGTTGAAAAAGTGCTTCATGGATTTCGTCCAGTCCGTATATGCGGTCGTCAATCGGAATGTGGCGTACGCAACAATGCGAGCCGGCTACATCAATCCCCACTACCTCAGTCTTTGCCCGTCCGAACCGAAATAAAGCGGCGAGCGGTAGCGGATCGTCACCTTGTCCCCCTTTTCGAGCGGCGTGTCGGGGTCCGTGAGTGTCACCAGCTTCTTTGCCCCGACCGTCACATGCAGATGGTTCTGGTCGCCGAGATGCTCGACCCAGTCGACGACGCCATCGGCATGGCCGTTCGCCGCCTTCTCGATCGCGAGATGCTCGGTGCGCGCGCCGATCGTCTTCGTGCCGGTCGGCGCGCCGCCGTCGGGTAGCAGCCCGGCCGGCAAAAGGTTGATCGCCGGCTGGCCGAGGCGGGCCGCGACATGAAGGTTTGCCGGCTCAGAATAGATGGCGCGCGGCGTGCCGATCTGCACCAGCACGCCATCGGCCAGGATGCCGATACGGTCGGCCATGGTCATCGCCTCGATCTGGTCGTGCGTGACATAGAGCATGGTGGCCCCGAGCTCGGATTGGATGCGCTTCAGCTCCAGCCTGAGATCGGCGCGCAGCTTGGCGTCGAGCGACGACAGCGGCTCGTCCATCAGGTAGATCGCGGGTTTCCGCACCAAAGCGCGGCCGATGGCGACACGTTGCATCTCGCCGCCCGACAGCCTGGTCGAGCGGTTGTTGAGCTTGTGGTCGATGCGCACCATCCGCGCCACCTCTTCGACGCGGCGGCGGATCGCTTCTTGCGGGAAGCGCCGTGCCGGCGAGCGCAGTGGGAAGGCGAGGTTGTCGAAGACTGAAAGATGCGGATAGAGCGAATATTGCTGGAAGACGAAGGCAGTGTCGCGCTCGGCCGGCGACAGCGCCGTCGCGTCATGGCCGCCGATGTGGATCGTGCCGCTGTCCGGCCGCTCCAGCCCGGCGATCAGCCTGAGCGTCGTCGTCTTGCCGGCGCCGGTCGGGCCGAGCAGCACGACGAACTCGCCGTCCTTGATCTGCAGGTCGAGATTGCTGACCGCGACGGTGTCGCCAAAGCTCTTGGTCACACCCTGCACGTGGACGTCAGCCATGGCGCGCCTCCTGATCATGCATGGCGGTCCTGACCGCGCGTCCAGTGCCCTTCTCGAACAGCGACAGCCGCGCGCTGCTCAATGCCAGCCCGACCTGTTCGCCAGGATTCAGGTGGATGCCGGCCGGCACGCGGGCCTTGATGATGCCGTCGGCCGTCTCGACCGCGACGATCTGCGTGGTGCCGAGATATTCGGTGCCGTAGATCGCGCCGCGCAGCTTCGAGGCGTCATCGAAGCGGATGTGCTCGGGCCGGATGCCCAGCGCCATATCGGCGGGCGCCACGTCCTCGCGCACTTCCGGCACCGCCACCTTGGCGCCCTGCACGACGATTTCCTTGGCGCCCCTGGCGAGCCCGCCGCCGAAGCGCAGGAAATTCATCGGCGGCGAGCCGATGAAATCGGCGACGAACATCGTCGCCGGCCGGTCGTAGATCTCGCGCGGTGTGCCGAACTGCTCGATCACGCCGTGGTTCATCACCGCGATCTTATCGGCCATCGACATGGCTTCCATCTGGTCATGCGTGACGTAGACGGTGGTGGCGTGGATACGGTTGTGCAGCTCGCGCAGCTCATGGACCATCAAATCGCGGAATTCGGTGTCGAGGGTTCCGAGCGGCTCGTCCATGAGGAAACATTTCGGCCGCCGCACGATGGCGCGGCCGAGCGCGACGCGCTGGCGGTCGCCGCCGGCGAGGCCGGAGACGGATTTGTCGAGCAGATGGTCGATGCGGAGCAGCTTCGCCGTCTCTTCGACCCGCGCGCGGATCTCCGCCGACGCCATGCCTTGCGCCAAGAGCGGGAAGCCGATGTTCCTGCGCACATTCATGTGCGGGTAGAGCGCGAAGAGCTGGAAGACGAAGGCGATGTCGCGCTCCCGCGCCCGGCGCATGGTGACGTCCTCGCCGCCGAGCAGGATCTTGCCGCCGGTCGGCAGCTCGAGGCCGGCTATCATCCTTAGCGTCGTTGTCTTGCCGCAGCCGGACGGCCCGAGCATGACGAAGAATTCGCCGTCCTCGACGACGAAATTGGAATCCTGCACGGCGACGAATTCGCCGAAGGCCTTCCTCAGGTTCTGAACGCGGATCTCGGCCATGGCTATTCCGGGAATTTCGAGACGATGATGAACATGGCCGTGCCGGCGAGCATGGTGACGAAGGAATAGCTGTAGAGCGACAGCGCGAAGGGCTGGAACAGCATCAGGAAGCCGATGGCGATGATCGCGGTGGCGATGTTTTCCATCAGGCCGCGCCTTGCCCAACGGGGCCAAGAGGAGCGCTTGGAGACAACAGTGCGGCTCATGCGTTCCTCCCGTCCTTCTCCCCATTTACGGGGAGAAATGGTTGCCAGGTGGTTCCCCCACTCCGTCGCTGCTTCGCAGCGCCACCTCTCCCCCCTCCGGAGGGAGAGGAAGGGAGCCTGGCTGAATGAAGTTCGCGCCCTTCCTCTCCCCCGTCGATCGGGGGAGAGGTGTCGAGCGAAGCTCGACGGAGTGGGGGTCGATCCGGCGCGGCGCGAGACCATGCATGCGCCGGCTTGCCATGCACGCTTTCGCCAAACGCTAAGCGTTCGCAAATGTATCGATACCGTCTAGTCATTTGCGCACCGCGCCGAAGGTGATGCCGCGCAAGAGCTGCTTGCGGAGCAGGATGGTGAAGACCAGGATCGGCACCAGGAAGATCGTCGTGCCGGCAGCCACCGCCGGCCAGTCCTGGCCGCCTTCGCCGATGATGGTCGGGATGAAGGGCGGCGCGGTCTGCGCCGTGCCTGACGTGAGCAGGGCGGCGAACGCGTATTCGTTCCAGGCGAAGATCAGGCAGAAGATGGCGGTCGCGGCAATGCCGGTCGTCGCCTGCGGCAGCACGGTGCGCCAGAAGGCCTGCAGCCGCGTATAGCCGTCGATCATCGCCGCTTCCTCGTATTCGCGCGGAATCTCGTCGATGAAGCCCTTGAGCAGCCACACCGCCAGCGAGACGTTGACCGCGGTGTAGAGCAGGATCATGCCGAGCGCGGTGTCGGAGAGGCCGAGCTCGCGGTACATAAGGTAGATCGGGATCGCCACCGCGATCGGCGGCATCATGCGCGTCGACAGGATGAAGAACAAAAGGTCGTCGGCCAAAGGCACCTTGAAGCGCGAGAAGCCATAGGCCGAAAGCGTGCCGAGGAACACCGCGCAGAAGGTCGAGCCGAAGGCGATGATCAGCGAGTTGACGAAGCGCGGCAGGAAGTTCGACGGCCCGGCGATCACCATGTTACGCTTGCGCACCGTCTCATCGCAGAAGCCGGTCGCCGGTCCGAGCGCGTTGATATATTCCGGCGTCTGCCTGGTGCGGGTGGTGAACAGGTTGCAATAGCCTTCGATGCTCGGCTGGAAGACGATCTTCGGCGGATAGGCGATCGAATCCGGCGGCGTCTTGAAGCTGGTGGCAAAGATCCACAACAGCGGCACGATCGAGATCAGCGCGTAGCCGACGACGAGCACGCCGGCGATCCGCTTCGAGTTCGTCGACGGTGCGACGACGGAATGGGCGGTGGTCAGGCTCATCTCTGCTTCACCTTGTTGAGCGCCTTGACGTAGATGTTGGCGAGGCCGAACACCGCGACGAACAGGATGATGGCGAAGGCCGAGGAATAGCCGGTGCGCCAGCTTTCGAAGGCTTGCCGCTTCAGCGTGATCGAGGCGACCTCTGTCGTCGAGCCCGGCCCGCCGCCGGTCAACAAATTGACCATGTCGAACATCTTGAAGTTCTCGATGCCGCGGAACAGCACCGCCAGCATGATGAAGGGCAGCGCCATCGGCAGTGTGATCGACCAGAACTGCCGCCAATTGGAGGCGCGGTCGACCTCGGCCGCCTCATAGATGTATTCGGGGATGGAGCGCAGGCCGGCGAGGCAGATCAGCATCACGTAAGGCGTCCACATCCAGGTGTCGACGATGATGATCGCCCACGGCGCCAGCTCGACATTGGACAGCATCTGCACATTCGTCGGCGGGATGCCTGTGAGGAAGGAGACCGCATAGGCGAACAGCCCGATCTGCGGCTCGTAGAGGAAGCGCCAGAAATTGCCGACCACCGCGGGCGACAGCATCATCGGCACCAGGATGATCGTCGTCCAGAAGGCGTGGCCGCGGAATTTGCGGTCGATCAGCCAGGCGAGCGTGAAGCCGATCACCGTCTGCAGCAGGATGGTCCAGAACACGAAATGCGCCGTCGTCTGCATGGCGATCCAGATGTCCTGGTCGCCCAGGATGCGTCGGTAGTTGGAGAGCCCCAGATTCTTCACCACCTCGTTGGGGCGATTGGCGCGGTAATTGGTGAAGGAGAGATAGATCGCCCAGAACAGCGGGAAGATGTTGATGGCCAAAAGCAACAGGATCGTCGGCGAGATGAACAGCCAGGCGAGGCCCTTGTCGCTGATGCCCCGGATCTTCCTGGCCAACGGCTCCGGCGTGGCCCGGGCAACGTTGTCCGCAGTCCGATCGAGCATGGTTAGTCCTGCATCGGTCACTGGTAAGTCTCGGCGATTGAATTTATCTGAACTGCGTCCCGTGCCAAGGGCGGCACGGGACGCGTCGGTCTGGCTCGGGAGGAGCCTACATCTGCCCCGACTACATCTTGCCGTCGTCCTGGAAGACCTGGGTCCAGTCCTTGACGAGGCCGTCGAGCGCGTCCTTGGCTGAACCCTGCCCGGCGACGACATAGTCATGGAAGCGCTTCTGCGAGGCCTGCAGCAGCGGCGCGTAGCTTGGCTCCGCCCAGAAGTCCTTCACGATGGCCATCGAGTCGAGGAAGGCCTGCGCGTAGGGCTGGCTGGACGGGAATTTCGGGTCCTTGACCACGGAATTCAGGCAGGAATAGCCGCCCAACGACCACCACTTGGCCTGCACGTCCTTGTTGGCGAACCACTTGATGTATTTCAGCGCCGATTCCTGCTTGTCGGAATAGGAGACTACCGAAATGCCCTGGCCGCCGAGCTGGGCGAACTGGTCGCCGTCGGGACCCTTCGGATTGACGAAATAGCCTATTCTGTCGCCGCCGACATTCTCGTCCTTCTGCAGGCCGGGCCAGGTGAAGGCGAAGTTCATATGCATCGCCACCTGTCCGGATTTGAAGGCGTCGACGCCTTCGCCCATGTAGCTGTTGGAGGCACCGGGCGGCGTGCAGCAGTCATAGAGCGCCTTGTAGAATTCCAGCCCTTTCACCGACTTCTCGGAATTGACGAAGCCTTCCATCTCGTAGGGCTTCTTCGGGTTCTCGTACTGGAAGCCATAGCTGTAGAGCACGTCCATGGCGCCCATGGTGATGCCTTCCGAGCCGCGCTCGGTGTAGATCGACGCGCCATAGACGGTCTTGCCGTCGATCTGCCGCTTCTGGAAGAACTCGGCGATCTGCTTCAGCTGGTCGAAGGTGGTCGGCGGGGCGAGGTCCCAGCCATACTTCTCCTTGAATTCCTTTTGCAGCTCCGGCCGCGAGAACCAGTCCTTGCGATAGGTCCAGCCGACGACGTCGCCCATCGCCGGCAGCGCCCAGTAGTTCGGCGTGTTCTTCGGCCATTCCGAATAGCCGACGACCGTCGCCGGCACGAAGTCGTCCATGCTGATCTTCTCCTTGTCGAAGAAGTCGTTCAGCTTGACGTAATGGCCGTTCTCGGCGGCGCCGCCGATCCACTGGCTGTCGCCGATGATCAGGTCGCAGAGCTTGCCGTGCGAGTTGAGCTCGTTGAGGAAGCGGTCGGCATAGTTGGTCCACGGCACGAACTCGAATTTCATGCCGATGCCGGTTTCCTTGGTGAAATCCTTGGACAGTTCCACGAGCGCGTTGGCCGGATCCCAGGCCGCCCAGCAAAGCGTCAGGTCTTCCGCATGCGCGACGTTCGAGACGGCTGTCGACGCGGTGATCGCCGAGGCCAGTCCCAACGCCAGTTTCCAGGTCGATTTCATGCCTTACCTCCCATTTTGCGAAACGCGTCCGGATGACGGTTTCAAAAGCCCCTCAACCCTCGCTCCTCCGAGGGCCTGAACAAGGCGCGCTATGCGTCGCCATGACGCGCGATGCGCCGCCGATGTTTAGTAATTTGTTTAGTGATGCTCTTTTTACTAAACAACGCAAGCGAATTCGTTGCTGCGCCGCAGCATGGCGAAACCGGTGCTTGAAATCATTGGGAAATAGCCGCCGGCCGATCCGGCCGGTCGTTCGTCAGCCGGCTTGCTGGGTGGTCTTGGTGCCCACCACCCGGCAGCCTGGCGCGCCGTTGCTTTGGCCGGTCCGGAATTCGTTCTACGTGCTCGGCGTCGACGCTTTGAACTCCTCACATGCACCGGGCTTCGACCGCGATAGATTGCGCGTCGTGCACGGCCGCTGATATGCGGACGCCATGAAGACAGGATTTCTACCGGAACTCCCGATCACCGCCGCGCTGCCGGCGCTCGGCGAGGCGCTTGGCCGTGGCAACGGCGCCGTGCTGGTGGCGCCGCCCGGCGCCGGCAAGACCACGCTGGTGCCTCTGGCGCTGCTCGACGCGCCATGGCTGGGCGCGGGCCGGATCGTGCTGCTCGAGCCGCGCCGGCTCGCCGCCCGCGCCGCCGCCCGCCGCATGGCCGAGCTGCTCGGCGAGGAGCCGGGCGGCACCGTCGGCTACGCCATGCGCATGGAAAACCGCACCTCGGCGCGGACAAAAATCCTTGTCGTCACCGAAGGCGTTTTGTCCCGCATGATCCTCGACGATCCGGAACTGCCCGGTGTTTCGGCCGTGATCTTCGACGAATTCCATGAGCGTTCGCTCGACGGCGATTTCGGCCTCGCGCTGGCGCTCGACGTGCAAGGCGCGCTCAGGCCCGACCTGCGCCTGCTGGTCATGTCGGCGACGCTCGACGGCGCGCGCGTTGCGAAATTGTTGTCCGGCGCGCCGGTGATCGAAAGCGAAGGCCGCGCCTATCCGGTCGACATCCGCCATGACGAGCGGCCAGCCGGCGTGGCAGTCGAGGACGCCATGGCCAAGGCGATCCGCTCGGCTTTAGCTACCGAGCAGGGCAGCGTGCTCGCTTTCCTGCCTGGCCAGCGCGAGATCGAGCGCACGGCCGAACGGCTTGTGGGCAATGTCGGCGCCGATACCGACGTTGTCCCGCTCTACGGTCAGCTCGACAACAGGACACAGGACGCCGCGATCAAGCCGGCGCCCTCCGGCCGTCGCAAGGTGGTGCTGGCGACGTCGATCGCGGAAACCTCGATCACCATCGACGGCGTGCGCGTCGTCATCGATTCCGGCCTGTCGCGGCTGCCGCGCTACGAGCCGGCGAGCGGCCTGACCCGGCTGGAGACAGTGCGCGTCAGCAAGGCCTCCGCCGACCAGCGCGCCGGCCGCGCCGGGCGCACGCAACCCGGCGTCGCGGTCCGGCTGTGGCGCGCCGAGCAGACGGCAGCGCTTCCCGCTTTCACGCCGCCGGAAATCCTCGAGGCCGACCTTTCCGGCCTGCTGCTCGACTGCGCCGCTTTCGGCGTCGCCGATCCGACGAGCCTGGCCTTCCTCGATCCGCCGCCGGCGCCCGCGCTCAACGAGGCGCGGGTGCTGCTCAAGGCGCTGCACGCCATCGATGATGCCGGCCGTCTGACCGAGGCGGGTGCTGCGATGCGCAAGCTGGCGCTGCCGGTGCGGCTCGCGCATATGGTGGCGGAGGCGGCGAAGACCGGGCAAGCGCTCGAAGCGGCGACGCTTGCCGTGCTGCTCACCGAGCGCGGGCTGGGCGGCGACAGCGCCGACCTCGAGCGGCGGCTGATGCGTTTTCGTGGGGAAAGATCGCCGCGCGCCAATGCCGCCCGGCAGCTAGCCGAGCGCCTCGCCTCACCCTCCCCCTTGAGGGGAGGGTCGATCCGCAAAGCGGATCGGGGAGGGGGCGCGTCGGGCACGCCAACGT